>JAESSZ010001104.1 GCA_016763875.1 Nannocystaceae bacterium | reverse complement strand
GTCCTCGGCACGTCTCGGTCCGGCGCCACCCGCGCCATCAGGGCGCGCACCCGATCCATCCGCTCGCGACGCTTCGCGCGGAACTCCGGGTCGAGGAATTTCGGCCCCAGCGCCTCCACGGCCACCCGGCTGCCGGGGGCGGTGAGCCCGTGCACGCGTCACCGGCGAGAATTTCAATACGCATCAGGACTTCGCGTCGTTTCTCGGTGGGTTCCGATGGAAACGGTACACATCGAGCGCCGACAACTTCGAACGCGGCGTGATGGGGTGGAGTTGGCGCCATGCCTTCGAGTCGCAGCTGACGATTCGTCTGCACCGCATCACCTTTGAGGGCTACCAAGGCGAGAGGATTGTCTTTCCGCGCCTGTACCAGACCGACGAGGTCGTGATGCACGGGTATCAGCTCCGACGCGTAACGGACGACCGATTCGAGGTCACCCACCGCCGCATGGGCACGCAGGAGTTCGTCCGCGATGTGCGAGGCAGCGGAGTCGCGCGATTGGTGCGCGTGCGAGGCGAGTCTGCGTCGGTGGACCTCACGTACGACAACCACCGCCGGATCGAAAGAATCCAAGAGCACAGCAATGTGCTCGGCACTGCCCCTGCGAGCTACACGATGCGGTACGACGAAGCGGGGCAACTTGCCGAGGTGTGGGGCGCGAGATTTGGTCAGCCCCCCGCGCGCCTAGTTCGTTATCACTACAACTCGGGCGGACACCTCGTCCGCGCCGAGGACGCGGCGGGAGCCTGCGAGGCGTACAGCTACGACGGCCTGCACCGGCTCACACGCGCAACCGACCGCAACGGGTACGCCTTTGGCTGGGAGTACGACCATGAAGGCCGCTGCGCGAAGACGCAGGGCGAAGACGGACTGTGGTTTGCAGAGTTCTCGTATGCGCCCGGTACGACCACGATGAAAGTCCACGACGGCTCGGCCTACACATTCACGTTTGACGAAGACGGCGTCATCACGGAGGTAGTGGGTCCGTGCGGCGGCGTCAACAAGCGCATCCGGGACGCCGCCGGACGCGTGCTCGCAGAAGTCGATTCGAGCGGTCGCAAAATCGAGTTCGTCTACGACGAGCACGGGGCATGGTTGCGCGACGCAACCCATTTGGTCACGAGTTCCCGCCGAGCCTGGATGCCAATGGCGTTCCCCAGACCCTGACCCGAGACCTTCCAGTCGCGGCCCGGGGGTACTTGCTCGGCGGTTCTCGCCCGACAATGCCTGCCGTGGTCGAGACACGGAAAGACCGGCAGGGAAATGTCATCTACGAACGCAACATTTCCGGACACGAACGACGCTGGACCTTCGATGCTGCAGGCCACCAGACCAGCCAGACCGACGCGGACGGACGGACGCATCGCACACAGGTCGTTCGCTGGGGCCTCGAGGGTGCGCACACCGATCCACTTGGGCACACGACCCATTTCGAGCACAATCCGCACCAAAAAATCACGCGCGTCGTAGACCCAGGAGGAAGCGAATCACGCTACGTCTACGACAGCAATGATCGCGTCGTCGAGGTGCACCGCCACGGCACACTCTGCGAACGCTATGTCTGGGATCAAGCGCACCGACTCATCGAAAAACTGGATGGAAAAGGGCGGTCGCTGCTGCAGATCGAGCCGCACGAGACGGGGATGCCCCGGCGAGTCGATCGACTAGACGGCGGATTCGCGGAGTACGACTACGACGAAAGCGGCAAGACAACCACAGCGAACACCGCCGCTCACAGCGTACGGCGCAGATTCAGGCGCGACGGCAAGCTCGCACTTGAAGACTGTGACGGAAACACCGTACGGCATACGTACCAGACCCAAGGTTCGAGCACGACCGTCGTAGCCGGGCGATTTGTTCTCGAACGACGTCGTGACGGCGATACCGTCACGCTCACCGATCCTAGCGGCGCAAAAACGACACTGACCACCCATGCGGACGGTTCAGTTCACATCGTACACGGCAATGGGACCCGCGAGATTCAGGCGTTCGACGCGGCCGGCCTACTCCTGGGCCGTAGCTGCAAACGCTCCCCGGGCGACAGCACAGCCGATACCTGGGAGGTCCGCCACCAGTACACGAGCAATGGCGACTTGGCCGGGACACACGACACGTTTCACGGCAACGCGCAGTTCGAGGTCGACGACGCACACCGTCTGGTAGGCGTGCGAACAGCCGACGGCGAAGTCCGGTTCGACTTCGATGCAGCGGGCAATCTGATCAAATTGCCGAGCGTAGGGACTCTCCAGCTGGATACGGGCAACCGCCTCGCGGCCGCGGCTGCCGAGCAGTTTGTGTACGACGAGCGGCACCGCGTCGCGAAGCGTGTGGGCATTGCCGGGTCGGAGGTTCGCTATCACTACGACGCCGATGGGCAGCTGATACGTGTCGAGGATGACGCCGGGGAAGCGTGGAGCGCGACCTACGACGGACTTGGGCGTCGCGTCACATTCGGTCGAGGAGGTCGGCGTACCCGACTTTGGTGGGATGAGGACCGTGTCGCCGCGCGCCAGTGCCACAACGGACACTAGCGGATCTATCTCTACGCGGACCCCCGATCGTGGGTACCACTCGGATTCGTAGACTACGACGATATCGACACAGATCCCCGACTCGGGCGCTCATATGTCGTCTTCAGCGATCAGGTCGGCCTTCCGCGACACATCGAAGACGCACGGGGCCAGATCGCATGGTGGGCGGCGACCGTGACGCCATACGGACAGGTGTTCGTGCGGCCGGGCAGTACGGTGGACTACCACCTGCGATTCCCCGGGCACATCCACGACCCGGACCTCGACCTCCACTACAGCCGTTTTCGCGACTACGACCCGAAGCTCGGCCGGTACCTTCAGGCGGACCCAATGGGGATCCGAGGCGGCGTCAACTTGTACGCCTACCCACCCAACCCGCTGGTGACTGTCGACGTCCTGGGCCTCAACGACCACAGCAACAGCGAGAACGGATCGACGCGGCCGGAGGACGGGGAGTCGACCCCGCGCGCCGAAGACCCCAATGCTCCGCCCGACGCTCCGCCCCCCGATGGGGCTGCCCGCCCGCGCGACGCGACTGAGATCGCACGTGATGCGTCCCGCGCCCGAGCACAAGAGCTGCACGGGACCCTGTCCCGCCGTGAGCGTCGCGAAGCCGTCATGGTCGCCGGTATGCACGATCCGGAAACGGGCCAGACAGTGACCCGGACCAACGTCGAGGGTGCCGCGTTCAACCCGGACGGCCCCGACACCCACCCAATCGTGCAGCGTCGAGTTGCCGAGCAACGCGACCGGGTCGCGCTCGCGCGGGAAACCGCGGGCGACGGTGGCACCCGGGCGATGAGCGACGCGGAGCTGGGCGCTGCACTGGAGCGACGAGGCATCCCAAACACGCCCGAGTCGCGCGAGCAGGCTCGCCAGGCGAGCGATCGCGCCGCGTACCGAGAAGAGCAGCTCGGCCGGCCCCTCAACGACGACGACTGGGCCGGCATGGAGCGCGAAGTCGGTCACCATGGCGAAGTGGTCGCGCTCAACGACACACTGCAAGCCCGAGACGCCGAGCGAGCCAGAAACGGCCGGCCCCCCACGACGGACGAAGAAATGGGCAATATCGGGCTACACAACCAGCAGTTGCCCCCAGGCAAGAACCGCGAGATGTCCGACAACGCGATGCCGCGCTGCGACCACTGCCAATCGATTACGAACGGCGTGGATCCTCATGGCGATGTGGTCGCGGGGGAGCGTCGCAACGCAGCGCGAGACGCGGCGCGACGCGACGAAGGAGACTCATAGGACAATGGCGATGCGACGGATCAACGACGAGCTGCTCGATATGGCGAATGATGGTTCGGGCGATGCCTTGTTCGAGGGCGCTCTCTTCACAGGGATCGCCGTGGAACACTTGCCCACGGGCGAGCTCGTCTCCGAGGTAGCCCACCGCGACGGCAAGCGACACGGGCCGTCCCGCGAGTGGTTCAGCAACGGAAAGCTGGAAACCGAGCAGTATTTCCGTCTCGGCGCACGGCACGGAACGTGGCGGGAATGGGACAAGCAGGGCGCACTCACCCGTGATGATATCTGGGAGTATTTTGTTCCGGTTTTCCGCCGCGACCCTAAGGCGCAGTCCACCCCGGAGGATGGGACCTCTGTGCTCGCGTCCGAGCCGGGGACCCGTAAGCGATGGCAGCAAGTCCGCGCGCGGTGCGGGCCGGAACCAGTGACGGAGCTTGTCGACGACGAGTTTGTCGACATGCCCTGGCCGTTCGACGATCGCCTCCCCGAGGAGCTCCGTACCGAGTGAGAGTGCCTCACCGACGACGCCAGACTCCGGCTGTGGCCACCGAGTCCTCGATGTTTGACCGACGCAGGCCGGTTACCGATACTCGATATGTGTCGCGTGCCGCTCGTATTGTTGTCGTCGCTACTGCCGGACTGTGTGCCTCGCCGACCGTCGCCAGCGCCGAACCGATTGAGTTCGTCGAACAACGCCAGCAGTACATGATCTTCGAGGACGTCTCCGGCGAACTCGAAAACGGAAACTGGTTCTCCCGCGACGCCTTCTTGGCCGCGTACGGGGATGTCGAGGGCGGTTTCCTTTCCGAGCACGCGGACGACAGCCAGTTTCTCATCATCTACACGACGTGGAGCCTGCCTGGGGGGATCGGTGCGCTGTACCAATCGGTGGCCAACGACGTGCACGGGATCGGGTACGAACACATCGCGCCGCTCGACGCGATCATTCCCGAGCCCTACTTCGACGACACGCCCAACAGTCAGGTCCAGGGGTTCATGCACATGAACGACTGGACCTTCTATCTGGGCGAAGACCCCGGTGGCGTCGACGACGGGCGGATATCCCTCGTCTTTGGGCAAGAACTCGGGCACGCATGGCTTGCATTTGTGCACTGGATGGACGGCGGAGGTACGCGAAGCGACATGCTCGGCCGCTCCGAGGCGCACTGGTCGTTCTACCTGAACTCTGGCGGCTCGCCGGTCGAGGGGCACGACTGGGTAGACAACGGCGACGGCACGTTCACCGCGATCAAACACCAGATCTTCACGTTCTCGGATCTGGATCTGTATCTCATGGGCCTCAAACCCGCGGATGAAGTCGCACCGTGGTTCATCCTCGAAAACCCCTTCAACTGCGTGAACTCCTCGTTGAAGGACGGCGCGTGCGCACCACCGCAGGGCCATCAGTTCGCCGCCCGCAGCTACACCGTGAACGCCTCGCGGCGCGACATCAGTATCGAGGATGTCATCGCGGCCGAAGGACCCCGGGTGCCTGCGTTTGGTGACGCGCCGACGGTCTTCGATGCATCGTTTCTACTCATCACGCGCCCTGGCGAACGCCTCTCCGAAGGGGAAAAAGCCCAGGTCGATACGATTATTGGGCGCAGTATCGAGATCTGGGACGAGCAGACCCAAGGCCTCGGCCGAGTGGTCAATCGCACCGCGACACAGGACGGCGGCGACGATGGTCCCAGCGATGACGACGGCGATGGCGATGGCGATGGCGATGGGTCCACCGCGCCCGCGGACGGTGACTCCGGCGAGGGTGATGCGGGCGAGGCGGGCGAGGGTGGTGGTCCCGACGGTGGCGACGCGGACGGTGGGCTCGACGGAGCAACCGGCGGCGGAGTCGACGGCGGCACCGCGGGCAGCAACGACGACGGTGGCTGTGGGTGTCGATCCCGTGGCAGGACCGCGCCGTGGTGGATGCTCGTGCTCCCGGCAGCGTGGCGTCGGCGTCGACCGACACTGAGAAAGTGACTTGGGCACCGACCGGACGGCGCCAATGCTCCGAGCCGGCAAAGCCGAATGGTGCGCTATGGTGCGGTGTGTCTGCCGCTGAGCCAGAGCCCACGGGGTCGAGTTCTGACCAGAGTACCGGCCAGAGTCTCGGCCAGACTCCGGGCCAGCTGTATCGCCTCACGGTGCGCTACGACGGTCGTCAATACGACGGCTGGCAGCGACACGCGGGCAAACCGACCGTGCAGGGCGCCTTGGAGTCCGCGATTGTCGAGGTCTTTGGCGTGAAGTGTGCCGTGCACGGCTCGGGACGGACGGACCGCGGGGTCCATGCCGATGCCCAGGTCGCCCATTTTGAGGCTCCGTTCGAGCTGCCTAGTGAACAACTGCTGGCGGACCTCAACGGGCTGCTGGCCCAAGATGTACGCGTGGACGCATGCGAGGCCATGGCACCAGGCTTCCACGCCCGACATAGTGCGGTCCGCAAGACGTATCGCTACGAGATCTGGAACGCACCACAATGCCCGTCGCAGCGAGTCGGTCGGGTGTGGGAGATTCCGGGACCGTTGGACGTTGAAGCGATGCAGGGCGCGACCTCCGTGTTTGTGGGCGCGCACGACTTTTCTTCTTTCGCGAAGAAAACGAACTATCAACCGCGAACGATGGTGCGGACGATGGCAGCGGTAACGCTCGCGAGCGACGACTCGCTCATCGTCATGCGGTTTGTCGCGGACGGTTTCCTGTACAAAATGGTGCGAAATATCGTGCGGGCGCTGGTCAAGGTCGGCGAAGGTCGGACGGACCGGGCGCGGTTGGTGGAGATCTTGGCCGCACGCGACAGGAAGGTCGCGCCGGGCACCGCACCAGCATCCGGGTTGTTCTTAGAGTCGGTCGACTACGCCGACAAGTAGATCCGGCGTCAGTGCGGCGAGGTTCGGGGCGCCGCACAACGCCATCGCCAGGTCGAGTTCGCGCCTAAGCAACGCCAGCACGCCAGCGACCCCGCCCTCCCCGTCCACGGCCAAGCCCCAAAGCACCGGGCGCCCGATGCCCACGGCTTTGGCCCCAAGGGCTAACGCCTTGACGATGTCGGTGCCCCGTCGAATGCCGCCGTCGACCAAAACCTCGATCTCCTCGCCCACGGCCCGCGCGATCGGGCCGAGGGCATCGATCGTCGCGATGGACGTATCCAGTTGCCGTCCTCCGTGGTTCGAAACAACGATCCCCTCGGCGCCCGCCTGAACCGCCCGCCGTGCGTCGTCCGCCCTCACGATGCCTTTGATCAGCAGCGGTAACGAACTGAGCGAGCGCAGCCAGGCGATGTCGGACCAGTTCAAGCTAGGGTCAATGAGCGAGGCAAAGTACGCGGCGAGCCCTGACTCTTGGGGCGTCTCGCCAACGGCCCCGTAGCCCGCGGGCAACATGTTTTTCACCGACAGCCCGGTCGGCAGATGGAAGCGGTTGCGAACGTCGGCCTCACGCTGACCGAGCTGCGGCGCATCCACCGTCAGCACAATGGCTTCGCACCCGGCGTCCACGGCCCGCTGCACCAGCGCCGCCGTCGCTTCGCGATCGCGGTAGACGTACAGCTGAAACCACACCGGACCGCTCGCTGCCGCCACCACCGCTTCGACGTCGGTATTCGACAGCGAGCTGAGCACCATGATCGTGCCCGCCGCACCCGCCGCTCGCACCGTCGCGAGCTCGCCGTCAGGATGCGCCATCTTGTGGAAGGCCGTCGGCGAGACAAACAGCGGGGTGTCTATCGCCGTCCCGAGCACCTGGGTCTGTTGGTCGCGGGTCGCAACATCAACGAGCACTCGGTAGGCCAGCTCGATGCGATCGTAGGCCCGCCGCGTCTCTCGCAGCGTCATGCCGTCGTTGGCGCCGCTGGCGTAGTAGTCGAACGCGTGGGCGTGCAGCCTCTCGCGTGCCAACTTCTGGTAGTCGGCGACGTTGATGAGCTCGGCCATGACCCGGCCAAGCCTAACAGTCCCTGGTGCGCCCAAGATCGGCGCACGCGACCCTCAACCCCTCAAGCCGTTGCGGCAGCCAACGAGGGCGCCGCGACCGGAGGCCGCATGCTCTGAGGCTCTGGCTCAGCTGCGGGCACAACCCCCAGCACCACCGCCAGAGTTTCGGCATCGGGATGCAGCACCGTGTCGACGTAGGTCAGTCCCTCGGCCTCAAGCAGCTCGTCGGGCTCGCTGTGCACGACACGATGCGCGACTTCGTCGAGCCATAGCGTGCGGTAGCCGCCAAAAACGCGCAGTTGCGAGGCGAGTGCCTGCAGATGGGTCCACGAAGTTGTCAGCACAGCGGGGCGCATGCCCAGACGATGCACGGCGATTGGGCGCAGCCAAAAAAAGCGACGAAAAATCGCTGCCCCGATGTGGGGGCGTGTCGGATCATCGCGACCGTATGGGCAGCTCGGCGATCACCGCTGCCATGCGGCGCGCGGCTTCCAGCATGCGAGGTCCTGGCCGGCCGCTGAACCGCTCGTCCAGCACATGAACGTGCCCCTGCTCGGCCGCCCGCAGTCCTTGCAGTCCTTCGCGCCGCGCGAGAGTCGAAGGATCGATCTTGTCCTCGGCCACGCCGCACCAACTCAGAAAACAAACGTCGGGATCGGCGGCGAGCAACGCGTCCGCGTCGATCTGGTTGCTCGCACCCGGCCGGTCACCGAACACGTTGCGCCCGCCCGCCAACTCGATGAGTTCGCGCGAAAAGCAGTCAGCGCCGGGCGTAAACATCGGCTTGGGCCACCACTCCAGATAGACCCGCGCCGCCGGACTGCGCAGGCTCGACTGAAGCTCTGCAACTTCCCGTTGCATGCCCCCAACGACGTCTTGGCCACGACGTTCGATCCCCAACGCAACCGCGACCGCCTCGATCTCGGCCATCACGTCCGCCAACGACTGGGGCGCGAGCACGAGCTGGCTGATGCCCCGAGCCTGCAGGCCGGTCACCACGCGCTCCATCCCGGGCACCGACAGCGAACTCAGCACCAGATCGGGGGCGAGCGCCGCGATACGATCGAGATCAGGGGCTAGATCGGGGCCGAGGCGTTCGACGGTCTCGAAACCCACCGGTGGCTCACTGCTCGCTTCGCATGCGACCACGCGATCGAAGGCGTGGAGCGCGACAACGATGTCCGCGTTGGACGGGGCCAGGGTCACGATGCGGGCAGCGCCGCCACCATGTTCAGTCACAGCACGGTCCCCCGACGTCGAGAGCTCGGACACCGTGAAGGACCCCTGCGCCAGGGCCCACCCGTCCTCGTCCGTCAGTGCGATCGAGCGAGCCCCCCGCGCGGCAAGCCAGGCTTTCACCGCGTAGGGCAGACCGGGATCGTCGGCGAGCGACCGGTCCACAACCTGTGCCCGCATGCCCAACGAAGCGACGCCGACACGTTGGCCGTCGGCGTCGAGCAGATCAAACGCTTCCGCGCGCTCATCGTCCGGCCAGATCGAAGTCTCGTGGCTACGCCGCACCGCACGGTGGCGGCCCGTGCAAAACTGGAACTCGGGTTTGCGCGCGCCTCGGGCCACCATGTCAGGAGATCCGCTCGCCGGGCTTGCTCTTGGCGGGATCAAGTTCAAGCACGGTGACCGCGTCGTCGCTCTCCCCTGACGCGAGGACCATGCCTTCGCTGAGCCCAAACCGCATCTTGCGTGACGCGAGGTTGGCGAACACAGCCACGTGTTTGCCCACAAGTTGCTCTGGCGCGTACGACAGCGCGATTCCCGAGAAGATGGTCCGCGTTCCGAGCGGGCCGAGATCGACCGTGAGTTGCAGCAGCTTCTTCGCACCTTCGACCGCGCTACACGCCGTGACCCGTCCGACCCGTAGATCGATTGGCGTGAAGGTGTCGATCGTTACCTCGTCGGCAAGCGGCTCGACTTCATAGTCGGCAGGCGTCTCGGCGGTGTCGGCAGTCTCAACGTTCGCCTCAGGTTCTGCCTCTGGTTCTGCCTCTGGCTCGAGCCCAAGGCTGCCCTTGCTGGCCTCCATGATCGCATCGACGCGCTTGGTATCGATGCGCTCAGCGAGCGTGATGTACGGGCCGAGCGTGTGCCCCGCGGGAAGCGCCACGCTCCCGGTATCGAAGTCTAGCGCCGCACCCAGGCGCAACATCGTCTGCATCGCCGTGGCCCAGTTCGGCAGGACCGGGGCGAGGATCGCCGCGATGACTTGAGAAGCAAAGACCCCAGCGGTGCACACCTGACGTGCGCGCACCTGGTCTTTTTCTTTCCAGGGCGCCGCCTCGGTGACGTACAGGTTGAAGTCCTCGGCGATCTCCATCGCGGACCGCATCGCCTTGCTCGACTCGAACTCGCGGAACAAGCCGGGCGCCGCGGCCAGTCGTTCGCGTGCCCTGGCAACGATCTCTGCCGCGTCATCCGGCAGCTCGCCCAACACCCCGTCGAGCCGCGAGTTCACGAACTTGATGCACCGGCTGGCCAGATTGGCGGCCTTTTTCACCAAGTCGGCGTTGACGCGATCGACGAAGTCCGTCATCGACAGGTCGAGGTCTTCCTGCGTCGCGCCGAGTTTGGCGGCAAAGTAGTAGCG
>JAESSZ010001103.1 GCA_016763875.1 Nannocystaceae bacterium | reverse complement strand
GTACCGTGTCCGACACCACCGACGCCCCCGTCGAGTTTCACCATCTCGGCCGCACCCGCGCTCGCAATCCAGGCTGCCGGGCAGTAAGAGCGCCAAGCCGTCTTGCGGCTCCGCGGTGACACTCTCGGCGGCCGCCGGTGTTGGACTGCACTATGAAGATTTGGGCCGCTTTAGCGGCACTGTGCTCGTCCGCCTGTGTGCTCGCCGGCGACGATGAACCGGAACAGGGGTCGACGGATGAGGGGTCGACGGATGGCGGCGAGGGCGAGGCGTCCGCTGACAGCGAAATCGACGACTCGTCCGATGCAGCGGACGAAACGGGTGCGATCTCGTGTGCGCCCGACCCGACCATGAGCTGTGCCGATGTGGGTGCCCCTTCGCTCCGGGGTCTCAGCAACGGCGAGTGGTTTGGGCTCTCGACACGCGACGGCATCACCGACCTCGTGTTGGACGAGACGCAGATCCGACGACGCGCCCCCCAACCCGAACACGTCGGCTACCCCCTGGTGTTTTGGCCTGGCCACGAAGGAGAGATCCAGGCCGGCCTTTCGCCGGAAACCCGTGGCGAGCTAACGACGCTAATCCATGCCGCGCCCGCGTCAGTCGGGGCACATGGCTACGGCCGCGAGGCGACGCTGCGACTGGACGACCGCCAAGTTTGCATCGCGCGCGACATGTCCTGTGACGGTTTCGAGTCGCTCGTGGACTACGCCGTAGACTTGGACAACGCGCTGCTCGATGCCTGGCGCGCGCAAGACTCAGGCACGCTGCATGCGCTGGCGGAAGTGGTCATCGAGCCATGGCCGCTCACGATCGCATGGGGTGAAGGCGGCGACTTCGAGATCTCTGAGGACGAGTGGGAGAGCTTCGAAGGCAGTTGGTTCTCCGACGTACAAGATCGTACGGCTCACGTTGATCGCCGCTGCTACGGCGGCGACGATGGATGCAATACATGGATCATCACCGTCGCGTTGGTCGGTGTGGCTACCTCCGAGCTGCGCGGCGATCAGCACCGCAAGTTGCTCGAAGGCGTTGAGTTCGGCTCGTTCGGCGCTGTACTCCAGGTTGAGGGCGCCGATTTCATCGGGGTGCGCGACACGCAACTCCTGACCTTCGAAGACCCCGACGATCCGGCCGTCGTGCATACGCTCGCCGTCGTCGCACGACCGTCTCTAGTCGTCGACACCTTGCTTTGACTTGCAGGGCTCCGTGGTGGGGCTACGGGCACTCCGTCACGGGCGTGTCCGTATAGGTCGTCTCGCCGTCGGCCTCGACATCGCAACCGGATCCCGACTCGGAGAATGCAACATGCTCGAAGGTCATCTCGGCGCCGGTTTGCACCCAGACCTGGCCCCTTGGTCCGCCGCCGCCGTACTCGATGTCGACGTAGCTCAGGAGGTTGCTGGGACCCGCAGAGCCGCTCTCGATTCGAAACTCGTCCCAGTCGCCCGCACTGGGAGACGCTTTGGCCGACGTGACGCGGATCCGTTCGTCTTGCGTACCGGCCATCGTGAGCGAGCCGTTGTCGCCGACCGGCATGCGCCCCCCCTCCGAGATGCGTAGCTCGGCCCCCGCCGCGATCGTCAGCGCGGCTGAACCCACGTCGGTCTCAACCGTCACGTGATCGAGGAGCACATACGGTGCCTCGTGGGTCATCCACAACGCGTCGTGGTCGACCGTGTCATCGTCGATGAAGATCCCCTCCACCACGTTCGGACCGTAGATCCCTACGCCGAGCTGGTCGACGTTGTTGGCGGGTACCTGGATCGCCCCGGTCAGATTGTCGGTCAGCGTATTGCCCTCGAAGTCGCGCAAGTCGCCGCCCCGATTGACGTTGAGACCGGGGCCATCGGTAAAGCGGATGCTTGTATTGGTCATGGCCAACGATGCGTCCGACGCGACCCGGATTGCCCCCCATTGCCCTCCGCCTCCATGGCGAATGTCGACATGGTCAAAGTCGTTGAGCGCGTCGACGGAGCCCGCCTCGATGCGGATCTCCTCCCAGTCCCCGGGAGCTCCGGACGCTTTTGAAGACTCGATCACGACCGGTGCCTCCGCCGTCCCAGCGAGAGTCAAACCGCCGTTTGCTGCCACGCGAATCCCGGTGTCCTCGCCCATCCGGAGCGTGGCACCGGCCTCAATCGTCAGGTGCGCAGAGCCCCTGGGTGCGTTCAGCAGCAGACCGTTGAGCAGGTACGGCGCATCGTGGCCCAACCAGATGGCATCGGCGTTCACAACGCCATCGGCGACCACGATGCCCGCAACCCCATTGGGCAGGTAGGTGCCTGGTCCCACATCGCCCACAACGGTGGGGTGCAACCGCAGCGGGGCCTCACCGTTGTTGGTGAACTCGTTGCCTTCGAACTCACGCAACTCGGCGTCTTGCTCTGCGCGTAGGCCGACGCTTTGCGACGCACGGACGGTACAGTCCGTCATCGCCATTGACGCCCCATTTTCGAGCTGCACCATGGCGTTCACGCTCCCGCCGCCGAACTCGATGTCGACATGCGAGAACACGTTGTCGAGCCCCACCGAGCCATCCGTGATGCGAATCCGACCCCAGTCGCCGGCCGCACTCGACTCACTATCCGAAGTCACGAGGATCCTGGCATCGGGCTCGCCGAGCATTGCGACAGACCCGGCATCGGTCACCGTCATGTCTGCCCCGGCAACCATACGCAGGACCGCACACGGCTCGACCTCGAGCGCGCCCGTGACGGTAACGTTGTCGACGATGTGAATCCCCGGGCCCCAGGTCTCATCGCCGACGCCGCCTGCGTGGGTGAACGTGCTGGGCATGGCATTGACGCAGGTCGATTCGGTTCCCTGCGTTTCGTCGGCGCTATCGCTGTCGTCGAGTCCGGCATCAGTGTCGCCAGAGCCCTCGCTGGACTCCGCCCCATCTCCGGTCGTCCCGACGCCGTCGGAGTCCTCGGCGTCCTCGCTCACGTTCAGGACGCAGCCGGGCAAAACAGGGGTCAGAGCGAAAACGATGCGCAGTCGTTGGGTCGTAGTCATGGTCATGGTCATGGGCGTCATCCGTGCCCTGCAGACGCGGGCGGCAAGTCTTGATTCACGCCCTACACACTCAAATCGGGCCGAAGGAGTGCTTTTCTGGAAATCTGCACGCGCGGCCAAAAAAGCGTTCTGGGGTCTGCAAGATCACTCGAGACGCCGTGTCTCCCCCCTTGTGGAGCCCCACAAATTGCCAACGCACGCACGTGGACGACACCAACGGCTCGGTGTATGGCTGGTTGGGGTTGGGACCAGGTGGTTTAGCTGAGGCGTTGCTGTTGGCAGGATTTCCCGCCGGGTCCGTCGCGCATGTTCGCGACCTCTCCACCCGCGCACGTGAGGTCTTCGAGATGCTCGACGTCCCGAACGCCGTATGGGCGGCACGGCTGGCCGCGGTCCTCGACCTGCACGATGACGACGCGGTGCGCGATTCCATCGCCAAGCTGCAGTTGGCCGATCTTTACTTGAGCTGCGCGCTCGCGGCCCACCACCCCGCCGCTCTCAAGCTTTTCGAGCGCCTCATGGTGCCGCAGATCGATCGCGCTCTGAGGTCGTTCGCCTTGGGTACCGACGAACGTGATGAACTCCGACAGCGCGTCCGCGTCCGCGTGCTCGTGTCAACCGCCGATGAACCGGCCAAGGTCGCGCAATACAGCGGACGTGGCAGCCTGTCAGGGTGGATCCGAACCGTCGCGGCCCGCGTAGCGATCAACACCCGTCGCGATACACAGTCGCACACCGACCTCGACAAGATCCCCGAAGTCGGTTTGACCGAAACGCCTGAGTTCTCCTGTTTACGCCAGGAGCATCGCGCTGTGTTCATGGACTGCCTGCGAAACGCTTTCGCCCAGCTGACGTCCCGCGAGCGCGCGATCGTGCGTCTGAACTATGGCAGCCAAATGACGGCGGTGGCACTCGCACGCTCGTACTCGGTGCACGAGTCCACGATGTCCCGATGGTTGGCCAGTGCGCGGTCGACCATGGCCATAAACTTCGAGACACTCGCAGCGGACGCACTCGGCGAAAACGGATCGATAGGCGACCTGCTCAAGGTGATCCAGAGCCGCCTGGACATGAGCCTGCACAGCCTGTTTGCAACCCAGAAAGCCTCGGCGTAGCGCTACCCATGTCTTGCCCAGCTGATGACGTCTTGCACGGGTTTGTGGAAGGGCTGCTGAGCGCGGACGAGTTACGTGAGCTCGAACGCCACCTCGAAGTGTGCGCCGCGTGTCGTGATGTCGCGGCCTCAGCATCGGCTGCGGTGACCGCCATCAGCGACACCGATCCTGGCGCGGGCGACGCAAACGGGTCACACGAACGGCCCCCAGTCGCGGGACGCATCGGGCGCTACGCGGTCCTGGGCCACCTCGGCGCGGGCGCGATGGGCATCGTGCTGCGCGCCTACGATCCGAAACTGGAGCGCGAGGTCGCCCTGAAAATCTTGCGCGGCGCAATGAGCCAAGACAGCCGCATGCGACTGGTCCGCGAGGCCAAAGCGATGGCCAAGCTCAATCACCCGAACGTGGTGGGCCTGTACGACGTCGAGATCGAGCCGGACTGCGTCGTAGTGGTGATGGAGCTGGTCCGCGGCTTGACCCTCAGAACATGGATGGCACGAAGGCCACAGTGGCCCGAGGTGCTCGAACACTTCGGTCAGGCCGGTCGTGGACTGGCCGCGGCACACGCCGCCGGTCTTTTGCATCGCGACTTCAAGCCCGCCAACGTGCTGGTTGGAGACGACGGCCGCGTCCGCGTCACCGACTTCGGCATCGCGCGGGCGCAGGCAAGCGGTCCATCCCCCGACACTGGCCCCGCAGTACCCCCTGCACAAGATCCGGCGCTGACCGAAGCAGGGGTTGTCGTGGGGACGCCGGCCTACATGGCGCCCGAGCAGCATCGGGGCCTGCCGCTCACGACCGCCGCTGACCAGTACGCATTTGCGACGGCGTTGTTCGAAGCGCTGACGGGATCCCGACCGCACCAGGGACTGCCGACAGAGGCTCTGGCCGAAGCGAAGCTGCGCGGATCACCAGCGTGGCCGCGCGACACGGGAGTGCCCGCGCGCGTGTGCGAAGCGGTCTGTCGTGGCCTCGCACCGAACCCTGGGGACCGTTTCCCTTCGATGGATGCCATGCTCCGCGCCCTCGCATCGCGGGCCAGCAAGGCGCGGCGTAACGGCATCGTTGGGGCTGCGATCGTAGTTGCGGCTGCGGCCGGCCTCGCCTCG
>JAESSZ010001102.1 GCA_016763875.1 Nannocystaceae bacterium | reverse complement strand
CACCATGCCTCACGGAGGGCGCCGCCGCTGCCGCCGCCGCCGCTTCTTAAGTACGATTAAGTGGGAGGGCGCGCCGGGGTCGCTGGGGTGGGGCCACCCTGTGCCGCTAGCGCCATGGGGTCTGCGGTTAGCCCGCCGACGCTGAGCCGCCGGCCGACGCGCTGGCTGAGGCCTTGACCTCGACCGAGACATTGACGTTGGCTTTGACGGATGCAGCCGCGTCGAACGCTCCCTTGAATGGGGCCGCGACACAGGCGGTGATCCGAGCGCCGACGCTCGGGGAGGACTTCAAGGACTTGATGGTCACTTGAACGCCCCCAATGACCTCCCTGACGCTGCCGGCGACCCGAAGCGACTGGTCCTTCATGCCGACCGCGATCTGGATAATCGCGGGGAGGTTCGCCTCCAGTGCGGCCGTAAACTTCGCGGCGGCAGCGGCGTTGGCGGCTCCGTCGACTTTGAGCGCGATGCGGGGCTTGGTGCACTGCAGTTCCGCGGAAACGCTGGCGTCGCACGATGCGTTGCACTCCGCACTGGCCTTGGGTGGCGTGATCTCTCCTTCGCAGCGCGGTGCCTTCATCTCCACGGAGCAGCCGCCCGTGCACTGCCCGTCGCACTGCGCGGCGGTGTCCATTTGGCAGCTGCCCGAGCAACTTCCACCGCACGAGCCTTCGGCGTTGGCGGAGCACGACCCCTCGCACTTGCCTTGGCAGGCGCCGTCGACATTGCTGCCATCGCACTTGCCTTTGCAGTCCCCGCCGCAGCTTCCCGAGAAACTCGCGCTGCACGAGCCCGAGCACGTACCTTCGCATTTCGCCGATGCTTTGAGGTCGCAGCGACCGGTGCATTGCGCGGAGCATTCGCCCGACAACTTGCCCGCCTCGCACTCGACCGCGACGCTGCCGGGCTCAAGATCCACGTCGCACTCGGCGACGCAGTCGGCCATGGCGTTCATCGACGCGGAACAGTGCGGCGGCTGGACATCGAGGCTGATGGCGATCTTACCGCCCATCTCTGCCTTGAGTTTGCCCATCGCCGACGAGGCGGCTTTGCACGCTTCTTCACCGTTGCTCCACGTGCCGCTGGCGCCAAGGTCCTTGGCCAGGCCCCCGCACGCGGCCATCAGATCCGCGTCCAGTTTCGCCGCGAAACCCTGGAGCGAGATGGCGGCCTGCAGTCCGGCGCTTACCCTGGCGGCGGCTTTGACATCGATGCCAAACTCGCCCGCCCAATCGAACTTTGCGATCGCACGGACGCTGCTGACGTCTGGGCAACCCGCGGCGGCGCTAACGGCAGAGCCGGGATCGATTGGGATCTTGTCGCAGGAGGTCGCGGCGGCGGTCGCTACCAGCACTGCGATGGCCGGGGTGATCCACAGCCCGCGACGGGCAGACACGGTCGTTTGGGTGTCCATGGTGCGTTCGCTATATCACGCGCACTCGGTGCTTGCGCCGGACGCGCGACAAGCCGCGAGTTGCGCGGGGACGTCTGCTTGGACGGCCGCGGTGCAATGGCTCGGGGCGCCACTTGCGTACGGCCATGGATTCGTCATCATCGCGGCGATGAAGGTGCTCGGTCGTTCCGTTGGAATCCTCGCGTTCGGCCTCGTTGCCGGTCTGCTCGCCGGTTGCTCGACCGGTGACACGGCGGCAAAGCCCGCGGTTGCAGCCAAGGCCAAGTCGGTCAAGGACGCGCCGAAGAAGGCAGAAGCGGACAAGACCGTCACCGACAAGACCGCTCCGGACAAAGTCGAAGCGGACAAAGCCGATGCCGACAAAGAGGGATGCATCTACGTCGATAGCGAGAAGGGCCACGACGAGCTCGAGTGCCCGCATCCGCCCAAGCCGGGCACCGAAGCTGCCGAGCCCGACGCGCCGCCCAACGGTGATGGCCACTTCGGGGCCAAGTTCGCCTTGGCGGACGCAGTCCCGCTGTCGACCGCGTTGACCGCGGTGGTCGCGGACAAGCCGGTGCTGATCTCCGGAGAGGTCGAAGCCGTGTGCCAAAAGAAGGGGTGCTGGATGGTCATCAAGGACGGCGCGCAGTCGGCCCGAGTCCTGATGAAGGACCACGCGTTCGCGGTGCCGATGGTCTGTCGCGGCAAGAAAGTTCAGATCGAAGGCACGCTGGCGAGCCGGACGTTCACCGAGGCTCAGGTCAAACACCTGGCCAAGGACGGCGGGAAAGACCCGGCCGAAGTGTCCGGGGAGCGCACCGAGCACGTGCTGACGGCGACCGGGATCAACATCCAGTCCTAAGCCGTCGTTTCGTCGCTCAGGATTCCCATGCCTCGCACGCTGGCTGCCCGCACCCGGAAGCGTGGTGCGAAGCGCTCTCGGAAACGGAAGCGGACGCGACGCTTTGCGCTCCCGCGTCGACGAGCGCGTCCAGACTACGCGCCCGAGCGGGCATTCTCGCGTCGTCGCGCGGTCATCGCTCTGGAGGTTGAGACGCCAGTCCGGACGCTGAGCCACGACCTGCATGCCTGTTTCGAGGGCTGGAGCGCCTTACCTCGGCGGCGCCATCTTGAGTCCGATGTCGCGTTCGATGCCTGTCGGGCGCAGGTGGGGCACGTGCTCCAGGGAGTCGGCTGGGATCTGCGGCAGGCCAACGGCACGCCGCATCAGCCCGACCGTGTGCGGGCGATCGCTTGGAACGTCGAGCGAGGCAAACGTTTTGACGCGCTGCGTGGCGCGTTGCTCGAAGACCCCCGGTTGGCCGACGCAGATCTGCTGCTGCTGACTGAGGTGGACATGGGCATGGAGCGGTCGGGAAATCGTCACATCGCCCAAGAACTCGCCGAGTCACTAGGGATGGGGTTCGTGTTCGCGAATTTTCACCTCGTGTTGTCGCGGGGCGATCGCGGCGAGCAGGACCTGGCGGGAAACAACGGCGATGCCATGCACGGCTGCGCTCTGCTGACGCGGCTCCCGGTTACGCGCGTGGCGTCCGTGCCGTTGCCCGAGTTCCGCGACAAGTTTCACTCGCTGGAAAAGCGGCTCGGGTGCAAACGTGCACTGTTGTGCGAGTTGATGCTGCCGGACGGGCCGTTGACGGTGGTCGTCGTGCACCTCGATCCGTTCTCGCCACCGCGCCATCGCGCCCGCCAGATGCGGCGGATCCTCGGCGCGCTGGAGAAGTTTCGTGGGGGTCCACGCGTGCTGTTGGGTGGCGACCTCAATACGACCACCACCGACATGGGTGGTGCGGCGGGTTTG
>JAESSZ010001101.1 GCA_016763875.1 Nannocystaceae bacterium | reverse complement strand
TGGCCATCGTCGAGGAACCGCTGCTCGAATTCGTATTCCTGCGGGACCCAGCGCCGCTTTCCCCGCAGACGCATGAGCCGAATCTCCCGGTTGCCGCCGCCGTCCGACCGGTCGCGTACATCGACCTCCTTGTCGCGGACCTCAATGTGCCAAGCGTTCTTCGGCCAATACCCGACGATCGTATGTGGCGTTGATTCGATCTCCGGACGGAGCACCAACGCGCCGTTTTCACCAACGTCGTGATAGCCGGCCGCGGATCTCGCCAACACGCCTCCGAGCAGCCGTTCGAACTTGAGTGGGGCGTCGAAAGTGGCGACGGTGCGCCAGGGGGCCTGCGCAGCGGCGGCTTGCACGAGTTTCACTGGGACCTCCCGCGGCTCGATGTCTGCGGCCGGGTCAGGCTCGCTGCCTCCGGACCCGCTGGTGCTCTCGGCATCGGGTTGCGGGGGAGCTGCGATTGCGGGCGTGCCAGTGGAGCCGGGCGTGTCGTCCACCGTGGTCGGCTTGGGCGTCTCCGGAACTGCCTCGTCGCCGGCTTGTGGCGCTCCTGGTTTTTTCGCGTCCACGTCTTTGACGCGCGCGTCTTCGGTCGGAGCTGACTTGGACGACTTTGCCGTTTTTGCAGGGGTCGCTTTGTCGGTCGGCGTGTCGCCGCACGCAGCCAGAGCGAACAGTGCGATGGTGAGGGGAGCCGTGCGTGCCATCGACGTCGACGTTAGCAGATAGGGTGTCCTCCATGAGTAGCGGCGGTAACCCGTCCGAGCAGCGCCTAATCGCTACGCGAGTCACGTTTTAAGATCTGTGTATCTACGTCTTGTCGTGAGTACGCAGAGATCCGACTAACGTTCGATGTTGTGCATGAGCAAGGGCCCACGTGTCTCCCTCCCTCACTTCCGATAGGGTGCGGGCGCCTCTGCCTCGGCTAATGCCAGCGGTGTCACCACCGCCGACAGCTCATCCCACGCACGATTGTAGCGCTCCAACGCGGTCGTCCGTTGGGCCGCCCAGATACCCCACGTCGCCAGGGCGGCCAATCCCGCGGCGGCCAACCACGGCAGTAAGGTACTCGCGCCCATGCCAGCCAGCACCGTGGCGGCGACGAGCAACGTTCCCGTGAGGGTTGTCAGCAGCGCCACGCCAGCCCGGGTACGGCGGGTCATGGTGCGGCATATCTGCAACCGAGTCCCGCGTGGGTCCGGCGAAGCGATCACGCGCACGGCGGGACAGTCCATGTCCTCGGCCTTGTCCCGGCCTGCACTCCAGGCGACGAATCCGTCCTTGCGCCGCTCCAAGTACACAAACCCGTCGAATACCGTGCCATAGACTGGCATCCGCTTCTCCACCCAGTTCGGCCGTTGCTGCAACTTTGCATAGAACTCGTCGAGCGTTCCCGGCACGACGAGGGACGACGTCTGCCGCCTCGCGAGAGTGGTGGGTTCATCCACTGACCCGAGTATAGACGCGCCGGACTAGCGCATCCCCACGCGATGCGCCGCAGCGGCCAGGAACTCGGGTCGTGGGGTCCGTGCGTGTTCGCTGAGCGCCGCCTCGACGAACTTGATGGTGTGGTCGTCGTCGCTCCCGATCGCGGCTTGGGTTATCGCTTCGGGTTTCGCGGCGGTCGCCTGGGTCCACGGCGCGTCCCACCCGGCGGGAGCCCCATTGATCGCAAGCAGTGCGGCGACCGCCTGCAGCCCGTAGCCAACCGCCTTGGGCATCGCTGCCGCGGGGATCGCCGAGCCCAAACGCCGCAGTGCCACCGACCCGGTGAGCGTGTGCATGTACGTAAACCGGGCCGCGGGCGTGCGCAGGTAGAGCTTCGCCCCAGCGGACGCGAGCTCGGTGAGGGCCCGCTCGGGGGTCGCCGCCGCCAGATCGATGCTCTCGATGACCGCCGCAAACGCAGGATCGCCATCGAGCACACGAGCCTGCTCGAAGATGAGGCCGTCGTTGCGCCGACTGGGATCGACGATCGGCACCGCCCGCAAGGTCGCGAGCACACCAACGCCGGGCTGCGGTAGGGCGCCAGGTGTTCCCGGAAGCGTCTGATATCGCGTGGCCCAATAGGCCAAGCCGAACGCAAGCTCGCGCGCGCGTGCTTCGGATCTGTGTCGACCCCACGCGCGCCATGCATGCGCCGCACGTAGCGGGCCGTGCATCGCCGCGGCAACGTAGCCGGGCAGAAGCTCGACCACGAGTTCGCCGAACCGCGCGTCCGGCTCCGCGGCAGCCTGCAAGTGGGCCTGGACCGTCGCCACCCACGCGGAGCCCTGCGTTGCGTCGCCCAATCGCTGCACCCGGCCAGCCCAGTCAAACCCAGACGCGCTCGCGTAGGGCCGGAGGCGGTCCGTGTAACCGTCGATGAATGCGCCGATTTTGTCCGTGGCGCCGAGGGCCTCCAGCGTCTCGGCGGCCATCGGTCCGTGGTTGGACAGTCCGTCCGAACCGCGGGAGCGATACTCGAGATCGGTTGCGTGCAGGCGTGTCAGGGCATCGTCGAGCGCCCGCGCCGACGCCTTAGCATCCCCAATCGACAACGAACCCATTCCCGCCAGTACGGTACCCCGGATCTGATCAGGGCAGCGCCACACCCTCGGTCGCAGAAGCGGTTAAGCTTGCGGCCGTGCCCGAACCGGCCGATGGACACAGTGCCCCGCCACGCCGGGTCCTGCCGCTGATCATCGCTGCGCAGTTCCTTGGCACCTCGCTGTGGTTTGTGGGTAACGCCGTCGCCGACGAGGTCGCGGCCCAGTGGCCCCAGGTGCAGGGCGCTGTCGGTTGGCTGACGTCGAGCGTCCAACTCGGCTTCATTGCGGGCACGTTGCTGTATGCCGTGTTCGCCCTGGCCGACCGGTTCGAAGCGCACCGCGTGTTCTTTGTATCGAGCCTGCTCGCGGCTGCGGCCAACGCCTCCACGCTCATCGCTCCGGAGTCGATCAGTTGGTTCTTGGCGGGCCGTTTCGCCACTGGGATGTTCTTAGCGGGGATCTACCCGGTGGGGATGAAACTCGCCGCGAGTTGGTTTCAGCGCGGTCTCGGCAATGCCATCGGCCTGCTCGTGGGTGCGCTCGTGCTCGGCACTGCGTTCCCCCACCTGCTGCGGACCACCGAGCTGCCGTGG
>JAESSZ010001100.1 GCA_016763875.1 Nannocystaceae bacterium | reverse complement strand
GGCACGGCGCCTGGGCTATCCGAGGTCGCCTCATCGGAACGACGCGCCGAACGAGCGTCGACGAGTGCCGTGGGCCTTCATCCTTCATCGACGACCGCGGCCCTACCTGGCGCCACGCGTTCGCGATCCAGCCGTGTTCTTGGAGCCGTTGGGCGTTCGGCCATCGGGCGGCCTAAAGCGACAACGGCTGATCCAGCCCCATCCCCTCAAGAGCCCCCTTGCCGCCGCCAGCCTCCGACTCGGGTGCCAGGTCGAACTTGAACGACTCGTAGTACCCGTCGGTAAAGGTGACGAGCTTGAAGCCGACCTTTTCGGCGTTCTGGAGAAACCCGGTCTCCTTGGTCATCGCTCTAACGGCCGGGCGCCCCATCAAGATCCACTTGACCTTGAGATGATCGCTGTATTTGCCCTTCGCCGTGACGCGAACGTCGAGGCCATCGTCGAGCAGCGAGTTCTCGAGCTGCGTCGCGAAGTTGGTTCGCTGCATGACCATCACGTCCCGCAGGCCCTTGTCGAACTGGCGCTCGACCTTCTTGCGACACTTTTCCAGCTTCTTCGCGGCCCGGGACGCCTTCTTGCGGTTCGGGTCGTCTTCGGGGATCGACTTCAGCGCTTCCCAGGCCTGCTGGATCTCCAGGGGCGTGTCGCACTTCTCCTTGTCCGCGGCGACCGCGAGCGCTTGGTCGACCGCCTGCGTGCGCCGCAGCGCCTCGACCTCTGCGGCAACGGGTTTACACAGGTCGACGAGCCCGGCGTAGGTGTCGTCGATCGCAGCCGCCGCTTTGCAAGCCTTCCGGGCCATGTGCCACTCCTCGGATTCGCTCGCCTTCTTGATCTTCTCGAGACGCCCTGGCATGGATGCGAGGTCTTGCTCGTGGCTCACCCGCTTGAGCTCTTCGATCGCGGGCCGAAGATGTTCGTTGGTCTCGTCGAGATCCCTCGCCTCCGTCAGCTTGGCGCGGGCTCTCTCTACGTCGCCGGCGGCCAAGAGCGACGCTGCCTCGTCGATCAGCGTGTCCGCCTGCGCCTTGGCTTCCTCAAGTGCGGCGGCGGCCTCCGCCTTCGCCTCACGGACGGACTGCTCAGCTCGCTCTTTGTCGGCTTCGCGCTCGCGCTCCACGGAGACGCCGACCAGCCCGCACGTCGCCACGAAGAGGCCGATGCAGAGTGAGCCGATGGCCAAGGCGTTGCGTCTGGTGGACTCCGTGTAGAGAAGGCCCAGGACGCTCGGTGCTTTTCCGGCGACCGCAGCGATCGCCCAACCGGCCAGCCCGACGCCAATCAGGACGGCAGGCCAAGGGGCGATGACCCCGAGGATGCACAGAGCAGTGATGGCAACGAGGAGCGCCGTCCGCCGAGGGTCACTCGTTGGCTTGGGCTTCGGCGGCGCGGCGATCATGTGGGGCATGGGTACCTGTGCCGCGGCAACAAACGCTGCGACGGCGTTAACGGTGCCGCATGCGGTGCACTGGAAGCTCCCGCCGGTTTGGACGAGTTGGTCCGGCAACAGCATGGTGGTTCGGCAGGTCGTGCAGTTGAAACTGGCCATGTTGGGTTTGGTGGGTTTTCGTATCGGCTTGGGTGCTAGCGAGACCGAACCTTCAGCTCGACGCTGAAGCGGTCGCTGAATCGTCCAATCAACGACCCGCTCGCCGTCGTCGAGCAAGTCTATGGGCTGCGGTGGGCGTCGGGGGTTCCGATAGGGGCCCGTTTTCCGAGCCACCATCCAGTATGCCTCATTCAGATTCGCGACGAGGTTCGGCGGTTCGGCGAGTTAGTAGCAGTCCTCCGAGCACGTCACTACGAAGCGCAGCATCGCTTGCCCCGCTTCGGTGTCGGCGAGTCGCTGCGCAGAACGGAGGAGCCGGTGGCTTGCGGAAGCAACACCGAGCCGTCGCGGACGGTTCCTCGCCGCGCGCGCCTCTCTCTTCTCCCGTGTGAGTGATTCAGGGTTTCGCCCGCGCGCCGGCGCCGGCCTCTTCGTTGGCGCGTTGTTCGTTCAGGGCGAAGAGAAGTCGAGGACCTCGTCTTCGGAGCGTTCGAGCTCGGACTCGGACGCGCCGCAGTAGGGTGGGACTGGCCGCAGGCTTCGAGCACGGCGCGGTCGAGATGTTCGTGGAGGCGCCGCAGGTGGAGGATCTCGGGGCGGCTGTCGGTGGGATCCTTCACGGCGTTGTAGCTCAACCCCTGCGTCCCGTGCTCACCCAGCATCCAGAACGCCCGCCGAAAGAAGTACGCCGACAAGTCTGCGTGCCGGTGGCTCGGCCCGTATCGCGACGTCAGCCAGTCCAGGCACACCGGCCCGTTCGCCCCAGTGTGTGCAAGCCGGAACATGAGTGCACCGCCGAAGACGAACGCGCTCGCATCGAGGGCTCAGTAGACGTCCTCGGCCTCCTCTCCGTCTAGGCGCCACTCGGTTCGCCAGATCATCTCGAACCTGACCACGGGTTCGAGCACAGCGCCATCCCGCAGCCGTGCACAGGCTCTTCCGCGTTTCACGCCACCGCGCTACTCGCCGTCACCGCCGTCTTCCGCGGCCGCGGCAACGACCGCGCCAAGCGCACTCTGCGGAATCTTGAACCCCGATGCCCGACTCGGCGACTCCGGATCTTGGTAGACCGCATAGAGTAGCTCCCCGGCGTCCTCCTCGAGCAACCAATCGTCACGCAGCTTCCGCGTTATCCGAAGGATCGGCCTCGTAAACCCAGTCAGCGAGCGCGTCTGCAGTTTGCAGCGAGGAGACCATGATGGCGGTGAGGAGCGGTGCATGTGGGTTTCCACCACCATCAACGTCGTACCGGGCCTGGTGCCTCACCGCGACAGTCCCGACCGCACTGCGATCAGGCGCCGAAGAGTGAGCGGCGACTTGCACCTGGGAGTACGTGCGCTCCAGCAACCGCGGATCAAAACTGGAAGTAGATGAACGCCCGCGGCGCACCGGCGAGCAACAACATCAGCCCGTAGCACAGCGCGACGAACAGCAGCCCCAGTACCACGCCGGGCGTGCGCTGGTAGATGCGGTACAGCGACTCGTCGATCCACTTCTTGGGCGTGAAGTGGTACGCAAGCCCGCCGATGAGCGCGACGTAGACCCACACGCTGACCAGCCCCGGACGGATGCCGTGCATGTCCATCGCGAGCAACCCCGAAACAAACGCACGGGCGGTCTCGAGGTCCTGGGCGCGGAAGCGTATAGGCGATCCGAATGGGCAATTTCGGCGGTGGAACCGGGGAGGGATGCGCGCAGTAGCGCCGGACGAGCAAAGGTAGCGCACAGCGGCGGCGTTGACGGGGTGAGCCCGGGCCCAATCCTCGGTTGGGATAGCCGGTCAGCGCTCGCGGCACGGATCGCCCGCTGTTGCTGGCGTACGACAGTTGGGGATCGCCTCCGCGTAGGTGTAGCTCGACGCGCCGAGCACCGCGACGAAGAGTTCCACCTCGATCAGCTCGCCTGTTTGTCCGTCGACGACCTTCGGGCGCTGGCCGGAGAAGTCGATGAACATCTTCTCTCCGGCTTTGTGAATCTGCCGCATGGACAGCCGTCGCCGCTTCAACCAGTCGCGATAGAGATCGCAGAAACGC
>JAESSZ010001099.1 GCA_016763875.1 Nannocystaceae bacterium | reverse complement strand
GGTCACAAATCGAGCCGATCTCGACGGTGATGGCGACCTCGACTGGGTGCTCTACGTTGGCGATATCGTGGTCGACGACATCTTTGCCGACGATCCAGGGATCACCAGATTGGCCCACGGTACCGTCGGACGCGATGGGAAGAGGTTCGTCGCAGCGCAGGCGATTGGCGACTACAACGGCGACGGCGTGGACGATTATGTAAGTGGTTGGCATGATACTAACAGTGAATATCATCGCTTTGCGATGGTATCGGCGCCCTGACGGGCACCGATGTTCAAAACTCGAACGGTTGTCGCGGTGGTAGTGCAGGCACGGAGGGGAAGGATCTATGATACGGAAATTGCTAGTTGTCTATGCGGCTGGAGTCATCGCGTGCGGCGACGATGTCGCCTTGGGAACGGGGATGATCGCGTCAACCGGCGAGGGCGACGACGCGACAACGTCGGGAGCCCCGGGATCCAGTGATGATGGCGCCGACGAAAGCGGGGGCGCAGGCGGCGAAGGTGGTGGCGCCCCAGGCATGCCGTGCGACTTCGAGGAAGACCTCGATGATGCGTATCTGTTTGTTGCGACACCGAGTTCGGCAGGACCTGACCGGTTCCAGCTTGAGCCGGACCTCGACTGCGTCTTCCCGGGTATCCTCGACGCACCTGCGGGCCTAGACGAAACCGACGATTTCTCCCTGTGGGTCTACCACCCACAGAACGCTGCGGGGACCGACTGGCCCGCCGACCACCCGCCGTTCCCTGTGGTGTTTTTTGTGCCTGGGCGAGGCCTCAATTTGGTGGGTGGGGTAACCCACACTTATTTGCCGCTCATGCGTTCGTTGGTGGAGGCCGGTTTCGTCGTTATCGGGATCCAGCCGGACGCTTCCCAATGGGCTGTGCGTGAACGGCGCGGAGCCCTGGCGTGCGCGATGATCTTCGCGCGAGACGAGCCGACGATCGCATCGCACATCTCGAACGTGGTCACGATCGCAGGGCATAGCCAAGGTGGGTCAGCGGCGATGTTGCTGACCCGTGACCTTCTGCTCAATTTCGGACTTCCTTCCGGGACCTCGCTCGATGAATGGGATCAGTGTGCGGCCGTGACCATCGCGCAGTCGTACGCGGAAGAGCTCAACCCGCTATTTTCTACGAATACCCCGATCGAGGACTCCACCGCGCCGCCGCTTCTTGCGCTGCACGGCGCTGTCGACGAGGACACCACGACTCAGCAGATCGCGGGCTACGACAACTGGTACTCGGAAACGTTCATCGACGCCGTGACCTCCGAGCCAGATCTGAACGACCAAGTTCTTCTGCAAGCGTATGGGTATGGGCACAACACTTGGGGCGGCACAATGTCTGGTGGTGATTCGCTGATCTCGCCATTCTATGTTCCAGAGTTTTTGCGCTGGCAGATTCTCGGGGAAACCGGCCGACGGGCGTCGTTTGTCGACGTCGCCGCGTGGGACGCCGACGTAGGTAGCTTCCCTGCAGCGATTGTCAACGCCCCGCTCTGGTCAACTCCCGACCTCGAGCTGTACTTCGTGGGTTGCGGTGGACCAGGCCAGCCCAACTGTCCAGCAGGACAAGGTGCCTTGGCTGGGCTACAGCGGCCCCTAGTCCACATCGACTATACGCAAGGCGTTGCGTGGGGCGGCGCGACTCGGCTCGCGCTGGATACATTCGAGGGACTTCCATCGGAGGTACGCTGCGAGAACTTCGATTTTTCGCCGGATTTACTGGACTCGACGCTTGGCGGAGCGGTCACGGTCGAGGCCCTGCAAGACCCGGATGAAGCCGTCCCATGCGTATGTACTGGACCGCTGAGCGACCTCACCGATGGAGTCAACGACCCCGCCCTGACGTGTGCACAATTCCTAGATGACGGGGAGGGCGGTTTCCTACCGGTGCCGTTTGGCGCCAGCGGACACGACAGTCACGACACCAACGCGATGCTCGTGCAGTGGGGGGGAGGGTTCGGCGACGCAGTAGTCCGCTTTTCACTGGAAGACGAAGATGGGTTCTTGTTGGCACCGAATCAGATCGGCGGATCCACGCATCTCAGCTTCCGGTTAGCCAACCTTCTGACCGACCACGATGCAATGTGCGACGACGCTCTGGACGAGTTCACGATCTCTGTTGAACTACGCCACGACGACCTGCTTCCGGGTGATCCCGGGCCAACGATCACAGTCCATCCGTTGATCGACCCACAGGAGAGGCTGGTTGCGATCACTCAGCAGGACGACGCGTGCTTTGGTGCGCAACTGATGCACACCGTAAGGATCCCTCTTCCTGACTTTTGCGTGCAGGGTGGAATGTCGGTCAACGAACTCACCGAGGTTGTATTCCGTTTCGAGGACGACAACGCCTTCCATGTCGCAGCGTTGGACAGTATCGAGTTCACACACGATCCGTTCGTCGATGGGGAAAACGGCAATTTCGGCGAGTGTGGCCAAGACGCAGGCGGCTTTGCCTGCGTCGCTTCCTCGGCACTGGTCGCAAGTGCAACGGAGACCTCGTGCGCGGGCGAGCCGATCAACGGCTCATGTCCAAGTGCTTCCGAGCGATACACGGTCGTATCTTTGCCGATCGTGGACGCTGGCGCGAATCCTCAATACTCGGGCTGGGTCGTAGACGCCCCCGCTGGCTATGTCGCCAATCTCGCGAATCCGACATCTGCGGAACTAGACCAGGTACAAGACCTCTGTGTTGAAGCTTGTGAACTAGAGTTCTCCGACCAACCGAACGTGTCAGTGGCCTGCTCCGCGCCAGCGGCGTTTGTCCCACCGACTCTCGTGAGCACGTCCGACGTCGGGTCGGCGCATAGGATTCCCGACAGCTACCGCTACGGCAACGGGTTGTTTGCAGGCGTGCCTCTCATTCCGTGCGACTTGGAGGCTGGGTGCTGCTCGTCATTTGACGAACAACTGTGTGCAACGTCGCCTCAGCGAACAACAGCGGCGTCGCAACCGCTGAGGCGCGGCGAAGAGTGGCGAGTTAGCCTCGGCAACGACTCCCGTGTCCGTTTCGCGACCGCGACGGGCTCTGTTGTCGCCAAGCTGGAGGGTGAAGCGGGTTTTTCGCTGTGCCCCGATGGCTCGGGCGCCGCATGCCCGTTCTACGTCGGCTCGTTGGAGGCGAGTGCAATCGAGTCAGCAACACTGATTGATGTGTGTCCCGATGGCTCCACGTTTTCGGCCAATGTCACAGACTTCGACATCGAACTGGTGCAACCGATCTACGGGGTGGCGGACGTCGCAACCGACGCCAAGGCGTTTCCACCCGGAGCGGTGCACACCCGCGCGTTCTTCACGATCAACGGCGATAGTTTCACGGTTCGGGCTGTGAACGAACTCGCGATCTACTTCGAGGCTTCTGACGCCGATCTGTTCACCGGAGACATCGATCTCGACGTCACGGTGCCGTGCGGGATCGGGACGATTGACGTTACGGCATCGATCATCTTTGAAGCCAAGCTCGTGCTGGAAGGGCCGCCAACTATCGAGATCACCACGCCGCCGCTCATCGCCTGCGATGGGTCGAACGTTGCGCTGGCTGCCTCTGTTTCCGATCCCGACGGAGACCTGGCCGAGGTGCGTTGGTACGTCGACGATGTCCTGATGGGCGCGTCGGTGTCCTCGATTCCGATGAACAGCGGCCATTTGCTCAGAGCCGTCGCGTTTGACGCCCGTGGGGCCGCGACCACGGATGTGCTGACCCTGGCATGCCTATAGAGCACCCATGAGTGGTTTGGCAGTGCCCGGCCCCTCAGTGCGGCTTCGTCTGATGGCGTCCACGACCCACCGCGGCAAGCTCGGCGGTTAGGAGGTGTGCTGTGGCGCCTGTGCGGGGCCACCCAGCTTTGTGTGGGTTGCAGCCTCCGACGGGAGGCGTGCGAGGCCTTGGTGGGTCAGCTTGAGTCCGTCGAGGAGCTTGAGTTCGGCATCGAGCCCGACGGCACGGTCTTGTGCAACTGGTTCGACGACGATGGCGGCTTTGGATGCACTCCGGGTGGCGTACACGAAGATCGAGTAACATCGGCCCGCGATGTGGCGGCCACCGCAGCGGATCAAACACGAGCTTCCATCGGGCGATTGGCCCACCGCTGAGCAAGCGGCGGCATCCCGGCTGATGTCGCCTGCGACGATCGGCCCGATGCCGTTGTCGAGCCGAACGTGGGTGCCAGCGATGGTGCCGTGGCGCGCGACCGAGGGCGGTCTGGTCACTCCGGACGTGTTGGCCTGGTACGAGCGGTTTGCCCGGGGAAAGCCAGGGGCCATCGTGGTGGAGGCGACGGGCATCCGCGATGTGCCCAGCGGCCCGCTGTTGCGGATCGGACACGACCGATTTACCCCGGGCCTGCGTCAGCTCGTGGACACCGTGCACCGCGCCTCACAGGGCGAGACGCGTGTACTGATTCAGATCATCGACTTCTTGCGGATCCGTCGGCGTCCCGATCCTGCGAAGTTCTTTGCGCGTTTCCTAACGATCACGGACCGTCACCGCGCGGCATACCCCGAGGCCCACAGCGACGACGAGGTGCGCGCGCAGCTCGCCCTCGCAGATCCGCAGGCGTTGGCCGAGGTGCTGACCGCACGCGAACTCGAGGCGCTGCAGTTCGGTGCACGCGAGCGTGTGACCGACACCGAGCTGCCGCACATCGCTGAGTTGCCGAAGGTGCTCCCCGAGCTGTTCGCGGCGGCGGCGGGTCGGGCGGCGACGGCGGGCTTCGACGGGGTCGAGCTGCACTACGCCCACGCGTATACGATGGCGTCGTTCCTCTCACGCCACAATACGCGCAGCGATGGCTACGGTGGGGATGTACAGCGGCGCCTTCGGCTTCCGCTCGAAGTGTTCGCCGCGGTTCGAGCACGGGTGGGTGACGACGTGTGCGTTGGCTGCCGGTTCCTTGCGGACGAGGCCATCGCCGGTGGCAGCGATCTGGACGAGGCGAAGACCTTTGCTCGCGCGTTCGCGGCCGCGGGCATGGATTTTGTTTCGTTGTCGCGCGGGGGCAAGTTCGAAGACGCGTTGCCGCCCAAAGTCGGCTGGGCGGTCTACCCCTACACTGGGCCCAGCGGCTACGAGTGCATGCCGATCGTTCGTTCCGACGAGGCGGGGCCATTTGGGCGCAACGTTGCTCCGGGCGCGTCGGTCAGAGCTGCGCTGGCCGAGGCCGGGTTCGCAACGCCGGTTGTGGTGACCGGCGGCATTTGTAGCTTCTCGCAGGCAGAGGGGATCTTAGCGCGGGGCGAAGCCGATGTGATCGGTGCGGCGCGGCAGACGTTGGCCGACCCCGACTGGTTTCTCAAGATCGCGACCGGGTGTGGCGAGGCGATTCGGCGCTGCAAGTATACGAACTATTGCGAGGCGCTGGACCAAAAGCACAAGGTCGTGACGTGTCAGCTTTGGGACCGCGAAGCCCTCGATGCACCGGATGTTCCGCTTTCGGCCGATGGCCGGCGTCGCCTGGTTGCACCGCCCTGGCGGCGTTGAGGTGGCGCACTCCAGTCGTCCCACGGATGCACTGGCCGATCGCCGTTTGTGCCCTATATTGTGCTTAGGAGACGAGACCGATGGAGCGCAGTGAACCAGCTGTGAACGCCGCTCTTGAGCGCACGACCGCCGAGGTACCGAGTGCTGCCGTAAGCCTCGCTGAGGAGCAGGCGGCGACACTACAGGCCCCGCGTCGCCGCTACGGGCTACTGGCGCGGATTTTGTTCATCACGATGGACGTCGTGTACGGCCGCAAGCGCACGCTGTCGAAGTTCAAGGTGTTGGAGGTCGTGGCTCGCGTGCCTTATCAGGCGTGGGAGCACGTCGCGTACATCGCCTTGACCCACAAGTACCGGACACCCGCGTTTGCGCGGCGCATCTTCGGTTTCATTGAGGAGTCGAGGCGCCAGCAAGACAACGAGCAGTGGCACCTGCTGATCCTGCAGGAGTTGATTCAAGCCAGACGGATCTCGGAGGGGTTCCTTCGTTTTCGAGTGTTCCCTCAGATCCTCGCGATGACGTACTACCAGATCAGCTGGTTGCTTTACGTCATCCGCCCCGCGCTGAGTTACGAGCTCAACGCCGACTTCGAAGACCACGCTGAGCACGAGTACATGGCGTTCGTGCAGGCCAATCCGGCGTTTGACGACGAGCCGTGGACGAGCGCGTTCGAGGACAAGTACGGCAGCTACGGGTCACTTGGCGATGTGCTGCGACAGATCGGGGTCGACGAACGCCACCACAAAGAGGAGAGCATCGCCCGTATCCCCAAGCCGCGCTTCGGCTGAATGTCGCTGCGTGGGCCCGCGCCGCTACTGCGGGGCACCGGTGGGCAGTTTCGCGGCTTTGTCCGAGGCGGCCTTCTTGGGCTCAGCCTTCTCGGGCCCAGCCTTCTTGGGCTCAGCCTTCTTGGGCTCAGCCTTCTTGGGCTCAGCCTTCTCGGGCTCAGCCTTGTCCGCATCACCGTTGGCCGGCGTTGCCTCGTCCTTGGCACCGGGCGTCTCCGGCAACAGGATCTTGAACTCGATCCGACGGTTGGTGGCGCGACCTTCCTTGGTCTTGTTATCGGCGATGGGCTGGGCCTCGCCCGCGCCACGGGTCTCGATACGGTCTGAGGCGATCCCGGTGTCGACCAGGTATTGCTTGACCGATGCCGCGCGGTCCGAAGACAGCGACAGGTTCTTGCCGTCGTTGCCGACGCTGTCGGTGTGGCCGCTGATCTCCACCCGGAAGTCCGGGTAGTCCTTCAGCACCTTCGCGGCCGAGTCCAGCAGCGGCTTGGACTTGGGCTCAATTGTTGCTTTGCCCGTCGCGAAGTAGATCCCCTCGATCACCCCAGTGAACTTCTTGATCTCGTCGGGGAGCTCGTCGGGGCAGCCATCGCTGTCCTCAAAACCGTTGCGGGTTTCGGGCTCCTGAGGGCACTTGTCGTCGGGCGGGTAGATGCCATCGCCGTCGACATCTCGAACCGGGCAACCGTCCGGTGCAACGCCTGCCTCTTGCGGGCAGTCGTCCTCCGGGTCGACAAATCCGTCCTCGTCGCTGTCCTGGGCCGGGCAGCCGTCGGGCGCGTCGCCCGCGAGTTGTGGGCAGCCGTCGACGTCGTCTGCGAATCCGTCGGCGTCGCTATCGCGAACCGGGCAGCCATCGGGGGCGATCCCGATCTCGTCGATACACGCGTCTTTGTCGTCCAGGATGCCGTCGCCGTCGGTGTCGCGGACAGTCTCGACCGGCTTGTCGACCTTGTTGCGCCGTCCGAACAGGACCGAAAATCCCAACAACACCTCAAGCGAATCGGCCGGGTCGTTCACCGTACGGCCGCGCTTGGGTGACATCACGTCGCGCACGTCCAGCCGAAGCTGAAGGCGGTCAGTGATCAAATACTTCACACCGCCGCCGACGCTGAGGATCTGATCGGAGTCGTCGCCAACTGCGTTGTCTTCCGAGTTGACCGCCAGCGTGCCGCCGCCGAGCACGACGAACGGCACGATACGGTAAAGACCCAGTTGCAGAACGACGTGGGCGCGCGCGGAATAGACAAACGCCCGTTGGTCGCCGCGCGTGTGGGTCGGCATCATCGCCAACTCGCCCTCAAGGCCGAAGTGGCGCAGCGGGTAGTACCCCAGTCGTCCACCGATCTCGCCCGCCCGGGATACGTACTGTCGGTAGGGCAGGTTGCGAGAGTGCAGCTCGAGGTCGTCCGCTGGAGCCCACAGGCCTGTGAACACGCCGACCTCAAACACCCCGCGCTGCGGCGTGACCCGCTTGATCCATGGGCCGTTCGAGGTGTCGGTCTCGGCTTCGGCTTCGGTGCTTACCGTGACGCCGCCAGATGTTGGGGCAGGGTCGTCTGCGCGCGCAGGACCGGCCACGGCCAGCAACCCGAGGGCGACGAAGGGGACCGCAATGCGAGTAGTCGAGGCGCTCATCGGACTAAAAGAACCGGTAGACGAGGTTGAGAGCGGTGATGGTGTCGACCTTGCGCACCCGGGGAAGCGGGTCGTTGTCGACGCGGACCGTGAATGTTGCGGCCAACGCGAGTTTCTTGGCCACCAGAGTCGACAGTGCGGTGTTCCAGTTCAGTCGCCATCGCCGAGCGACCTGCACGCTCTGCAGGAACTCCACGCCAGTGTTGAACGAGACCGCTTCGTTGATCTTGTTGAAGTAGCCCGCGAACAAACGCACCGCGTGGTTGGTGCGCGTCTTGTCGGCGAGTTGAATCGTCTCGCCAGATGCGTCGTACAGCAGTGCACCCGTGTCCGTACGCGCCAGCGTCGCCGCTGGGGTACGCGCATCGAACTGGAAGTCGTAGCCGGCCTCGACCCAAAGTCGCTCGTCGGCTCCCGGCAGGATGTAAAAGGCCGCACCGGGGTCGAGGTTGAGTCGGAAGTCGAGACCCTGAAACGGATCGTGGCGTCCGGTCGCCATCGCGAACACAGCCCACTGCCGCGCTAAGAACAGGTCGTAGCGTACGCGGCCCTGGATGTTGCTGACGGTGGGCTCTAAGTCGTCTTCGACCGTGGACGCGGCCTGGCCGTAGTTGCCCGCGACAGCGGCTGATCCCTGGTGCCGGCCACGTCGCATAACGAAGGTACTCGTCCCGGTGACAGCGATCTGCTGGGCGTTACCCGTGCTGATCAGGCTGCCGAAGGAGAGGTTGAACTCCAACGAGTCGCCCATGTCCTCCGTCTTTTCGGAGGCGGCGCCGAACTGGCCTTGTCCGCCCAGCTCGGTCGAGCCAGCGGTCGCGGGGTCTTGTGTCGCGGTGCCCGCCGGGCCGGTC
>JAESSZ010001098.1 GCA_016763875.1 Nannocystaceae bacterium | reverse complement strand
GGGGCCGTGTACACGGCGACGGCCGAAGGGGCGGCCGCACGCCACGCGTTGACCAACGCTTCCAGCGCTTCCGAGGTGGACACCGTGGTCCTGCTCGGCGAGGGCCACTGAGGCAGTGCGTCTGCCTCGACTCCCGTACCTCTCTGCAGCCCAATCGCAGGGCCGCTTCGGGGCACGGATCGGCCAGGGGCGCGCATCGAGGGCAAGTGTAGGGCGCTCGGTCAGAGTTCGCTTGCGCACGCAACGCAACGTCACAGGCGCAACGTTTGGTCTGGCAGAATTGCCGTGTTTGTTGGACAGTGGGTCCATGCATCGTTCATGGGCCCAGGTCTCGACGTTGGCGCTTAGCGTCGCACTCTCGTGCACCTCGAAGTCATCGGACGACAGTTCGGACGACGCCGCGGACGACGCGGGGACCGCAGGCAGCTCGGTCCCCGCGACCTTCGGTAGCCCATCGGGCGAGGACGAAGGTGATGACGACGGGGTCGACGACGGACCAGGGGACGACGCACCCGGCGACGGCACGGACGATGCGGACGACGACGACGACGCGGGGGCAGGGTTTGTCGTGCGGGTCGATGGCGGTGGCGCCAACGAGTGCGACCCCAAGGCCCAAGACTGCGAGATGGGGCAGAAATGTACCGCGTGGGCCAACGACGGCGGCACCTTCTGGAGCGCCAACCGATGCGTCGACGTCAGCGGCAACGGCGTGGCGGGTGACTCTTGCGTCGCGGAGGGCGGTGGTGTCGCGGGTTTGGACGACTGCGATGTTGGGTTCATCTGTATGAACACCGACGACGAGAACATGGGCTGCTGCACCCAGTTTTGCGCGGGCGAGGACGACGACTGCGAGTTGGGAAACGTGTGCGCGATCTACAACGACGGCGTGCTGCCGATTTGCTTGCGAGGCTGCGATCCCTTGCTGCAGGACTGTGGTGAGGGCGAATCGTGCATCGATACCCCCAACCAGACCTTCATCTGCTTTACCGATGCATCGGGGGCTGGCGGCGCCGCCGGGGAGGCGTGCCCGCCCGAGCATGGCGAGAACAGCTGCGATCCGGGCAACTGGTGTGGCGCGGGCGCCTTCGGCTGTGCGGACGTCAATTGCTGCACGCCGTTTTGCGACGTCTCCGAGGATGACTGCGTTTCACCCAACGTGTGCACGACCTTCTACGGTGATGCCAACAGCGCCCCGCCTGGACTGGAGGACGTGGGCGTGTGTGTGGTGCCGTAACACTTGGCCCGCTACGGCGTGCGGCGCCCTACGTACGGAGTTAGGCGCCCGCGTTCGGGATGCACAGACAGTCCGCTAGCGTCGCCGGATCGTCGCGGCACACCGAGAGTGCGTCGCCGGTCAGAAACGGTGAGTTGTCGGCGGTGATCGCCATGTCGCGGTTGTACTGAGGATCCCGACACGCCGGCTTTGGGTTCACGCCCACGCCAGAACACGAGGGCACCGAGTCCGAATCGAGGTTCGGCTCGCAGCCGCACCCGGGCTGTATCCCCACTTCACAGGTGTCACTGGCTTTGCATTGCCCGTAACCGTCGACTTCGGCCAGCTGCACGTCGGTGACGATGCATGACTGGTCTCCGAGGCAGTCCTTGCCTTCACGGCAAGGGGCGTCCAGGGTCAGTTCGTCATCGATGCATGCGGGCGTTGCACCGAAGGCGAGGCCGGCGGCGATGAGGAGGGCGAAACGTCGGATGCTCATCTTCCTAGAACCGTACTTCCACCTGTGCGCCAGCCATCCTCGGGCCAAACGCGGGAGAGACCGATGCGCCACGCTTGGCCTTCTTGGCCCTGGCCAGACCGAGCGCGCCGACGATGAAACCGATGCCGGCGGCGCTCACTCCACCGATGAACAAGCCGGCGCCCACCTTGTAGTTGGACAGCTGCTTTTGCCGCGGATCGCCGGGGTCCGTAGTGGGGATCGCGGTCTCTGCTTTCTTGCGCAGAGCCACGCCGCCAACCGCCGCGCCCAAACCGACCAGCGATACGACGTAGCCAGACAGCCCGATCAGTTGCCACGTGCGCGCGGACTTTACGCTGGCGAGTCGGTCTTCGTTGGTCCGGCCCGCGTCGTTGGGACCGGTCCCGGTCCCGGTGCCACCTGTAGCCAGCGGCGTTTTCGGCCCAAAAATGGGTTCGTCGATAGGAACGACCTCGACCCGCAGCAGCGCCCCGCAACCTGGCGGGGGCTCGTCTGCGCCCTGTTCAGCCAGCGCGCAGCTGTCTTCGTCGCCGTCTTGCTTGAGGACTTCTTGCTCCGCGCTGCTGGCGGCACCGACACCGACGTGGCCGATCTTGACCCCCGCGCCGAGGCTCGCGCTCGTGCCCGTATAAAACGAGAATGCACCGACGGTAAGCCCGGTGATCACGTGCGTGGCTCCGTCGCAGCGACCTTCGAGATCGCGTTTCTTGAACTGCGAGCGATCGGATTCTTTGCGCCCGATGATCACCATGTCGACGTTGAGTTGGCCCGAGCGCTCAAGCTTTGCCTCAAGGCCCGCTGCCCCGACCGGCAACTGGGCGTACAGCTCATCGGCGTTCTTGATGCGAACGGCCTCGCGCTTTTGGTTGAGACCCAGGTACGTGTAGCTGCCCTTGGCGGTGCAGTTGGTCAGCACCTCCATCTCGCAACCTTCGTAACGGACGGCGACCAGGCCACGGGTCGCTCGCGCTTCGAGGGCCGCGCGTTCGGTCGCGGGCCACTCGACGATCAGGGGCTTGGCGGTGCTGGCCCGCACCCCACACTTCGACTCGCCGGTCGCCTCCATGACGGTCGGTGCCTCGGTCAACTGCGAGGCGGCGTTGCCCTTGGTTCGGTTGCATCCGGGACTCGCCACGAGCATGAGACCGCACGCCAACCACGACAGCCCGTGACCCGCGGCGCTGTGGCGATGAGGGGCCCGACCGGAATCTATGATTGGCGTCATGATCCGAGTCCTGAACCAAGACTGACTACTGGCGGTAGGTCGTGATCGCACGCTCAAGGTCCTCTTCTGTTTGGCCGGGTCCGGCGACCCACTGCACGATCCCTTGTCGATCCACGACAAACGTCATCGGGATATCGACCACGCGGTAGCGGCCCGACAGCGAACGGCTACGGTCCATGACGACAGGAAAGGTCAGTCCGTACTGCGCCACGACTTGCTGCGTGTCGCTGCCACGTTCGTCGAGCGAGATCCCGATGAACGTGACGTCGTCGTACTTGGAATGAAGCCTCTGCGCTGCGGGCAGCGTCTCCTTGCAAGGCTCGCAATACTTCGCGAAGAACTTCACGACCACGACCTGACCCCGCAGTGCCTCAGTGTCCACACGCGCACCCGCCAGCGTGACCTTGTCGAAGTCCGGCAATGTGCTCGTTCGCAGCGCGCTGGGATGCGACGGCGGCGGCGGCTTGTTGCCGGCTTGGCACGCCCCCGCGGATGTCGCCAGGAGCGCGGCGAACAGCGGTAAGGCGAATCGTGCGATCACAATTTGGTCTCTATCACACCTGAGACGGGCAACTGGCGTTCGCGGTTGTAGCGGCGCGAGCGAAAACTGGTGCAGTGCGCTGTCTCCGCAATGTGCCTAGATGCCGGGTCTGCGCGGTCTAGCGCCCCGGTCGTCCGCCCCTCGATACTAGAGGACTTCGACCTCGCCCAGGGTCGCGAACGTCCTCTTCTTGCCGCGGACCCGCACCCCGAATTCGCCGGTCTTGCCCTCGGGAACCGTGATCCCGATGTTCTTGGTCTCGCTGCGTCTCAGTCCGACGATGACTTCGTGGGGTCCCCACTGAATCTCGAGCGGCGGCGCTTCGAACTCGAAGCGGTGGACAATGAAGTCGCCCGCCCGCCACAGATTGGGGGGGTAGATGTCCATCGTCAGCGGCTGAGGCTCGACGGCCATACGGCTGCTGCGACCCTTGAGCAGGCGCGTGTACAGCTTGCATCCGCCCGGCAGTGGCCGCAGTACTCTGATCGCGATCTCAATCGTCGCCTTCCGGCCGCGGATGATCGGCTCCGTCGCTTGCCATCCGATCACTTCGATGTAGTTCTCGAAGCGCAGCATCGTCTCGTGTTTCATCACAGGGGCCTCGTCGAAGAGCACCGCGGGAATCGGATTGAGATCTTCGGCGCCCTCGGGGAGCACATTGGCGACTAGGATCAGAGTTGCGTGAGAACGATCGAGCACGTGCAGTGGCCAACCGTTGTGCCGATGGTTCATGTGCACCGCGGCGAGATCGCGCTTCCGAAGCAGGACCACCCGTGGCTCGTCCGCAGACAGCCATGTGATCGCGTCTCGGCGACTGCCCAGGGTCTCGATCTCGGCGGGACCGTAGAGTTGCAGCCCTTCGTCACGGATCCGGTGAGCCCCGAGACGGCCGGGCAGGGCGCCGGCCGCGACCCAGGTGTCGTACCGAGCGAGGACCGTGCGCGGGGACAGCAGCGTGGACAAGTCCTCAAGGGTCCCGCGTGTGTACAGCAGCGAAGCCGTGAGCCCGGCCAGCCCTACGATGCTCGCGGTCAGGGGCGCGCGATGCCGGTCCGGGATCCGGGACATCGCTCGGCCAAGACGACCGCGGCGTGCGGCGGTGAGGCCCGCGAGCAGAATAGCCAACGCGGCGAGTGAGCGTAGGCGTTGGAGTCTGAGGGCCGCGTCCAACGCGTCGTCTGGGAATCCGCGGCCCCCCGGGTAGTCCGACATCGGTGCGATGATGCGATCCGGTGCGTGCTCGGCATCTTTACCCAGCACCAAGATGCCGCCGACGATCGCAACCAGAGCGGCACGACGCCACAGGGGCGAGGTCTTCGGTCGTGAAATGCGTTCGATCGCGGCGGCGCCACACAATGCGGCGGGCACGACCACTGCGAAGGGGACGGTCCCGTAGACCACCGACCACGCCGCGCCACCGACCACCGCGCACGTGAGCCAAACGGGGCCCAGGCGGTCTCGGTCGGAGGTCAGAACACCCAGAAGCACCAGCGGGGTCCACGGAAACAGCTGGTAGCCAAAGTCCTCGAATCCGGATGCGAAGCGGCGCAGATGCGGCTTGTCGATGAGTTCGAGATCTTTGGCTGCCCCGAGCACTGGCACGTAGCCGTCCGTCTGGCGCATCACGAGCATGACGGTCACGCCAACGACCACCAGCGCGAAACCGACGAGGAACAGCCGCGTCATACGGGCGGAGGACACCGGCTGTCTCCCACTGTCGCTGGGTCCGTAGCGCAGTGGCGCGAGGCAAAGTACGGCGAGACACGTCGCGGGCACGCCCAGTCCCAAGGCCAGCCCATTGGCGGACACCGCGAGCGCAGCCGCTACGGCGGCGAGCATGGCGAGGCCCACAGCATCGCGACGTCGCACCGATTCCATCGCCGCCAAGCCAGCGATGACGGCCGTGGCCGCCGCCAACTCGCCGATCGGATTGCCGAGGACCGTGCGGGCGGACAGTCCCGCGATCGGGAATGCGAGCGCGAGCGCACCGGCCAGG
>JAESSZ010000110.1 GCA_016763875.1 Nannocystaceae bacterium | reverse complement strand
GGGGCCGATCGAGTGCGGGCCACGCTCGAGGGTCTGCTCGGCGGGAAGCGCGAGGCGATACCGAGGTTCACACGCGGCCGCCGCAAGCTTTAGCCACGCTGGGGACCCCCGCGTCGGGGTGAGGCCGCAGCGCGCCACTCGCCCGCGAACGTCGCCCAAGTCATGCATCACGGTCGCGCGCCAAAACGCCAGTGCAGCGGACTGGGGCGTGCGGACAGCAAGCCGGTCCAAACGCCGCAATGCCGCGGCTCGTTCGCCAATGTCGAATGCTCGGACCGCCGCCGAGAGTTCTGCCTCGGCGAGCGAGTCGGGGAGCCCGAGCTCCCGCCACGATGGGGTCGCGCGCATCCACAGCGACGCCACCGCGATGCTCGAAACGGCAATGGCACCGGTCACGAATCGCCGTCGCTTTTGGCCACGCAGGGGCGAGATCAGGTTGGCCGCCGCGCTCGCGGAGACCGGGCGCTCCTGCGGATCGCGCGCCATACAGCGCCGAACGAGGCGCACGAGATTCCACGGCACGTCGCGGCGGAGGCTGCGCAGTGGCGGGGGAGGGCCGGTCGAGAGCTTTTCGACAAACGCGGCCGGGGTCTTGGCGGAGTAGGGCAGCCGCCCCGTCAGCATCTGGTACAGCATGACGCCGAACGCGTAGAGGTCCGACTGAACGGTCGCCGACTGACCCTCCCACAACTCCGGAGCCATGTAGGCCGGGCTTCCGAAGATCGTGCCGACCTCGGTGCGCACCAGACTGCGGAGGGTCGTCGTGGCGGGGGGGACTTTGCCGCGCTCCCGCATGTCGTCGATGCCCGCGACGCCAAAGTCCATCACGATTGCCCCGCGGTGGGTCAGCATCACGTTGCCCGGTTTGAGATCGCGGTGGACGACACCGGCCCTGTGGGCGGCTTCCATGGCGTCCAGGACGTCGAACGCGATCGACCTGATCTTGGCGATCGGCAAGCGATCGGCGGTGGTGGTGGTGTCGCTGTGGTGGCGGTCTAGCAGCTCGTCGAGCACCTGCCCTTGCAGCACCTCCATGGTGAAAAAGGGCAGTCCCTTCTCCTCGCCTGTGTCGTAGATCCGTACGACGTTTTGGTGGGTCACCGAGTGTGCGAGCGCGACCTCCCGCAAGAACCGGCGCACCGTGTCACGGCTCTGGGCAAGATCGGGTCGCAGGACCTTGAGCGCCACTGGCTTTTTCAGCAGGCGGTCTTGACCCAAAAACACGTCGCCCATCGAGCCGCCGCCCAGTGGTCGCTCGATCTCGTACCGCCCTGCGATGAGGTCTCCAACCGCCCAGGGGACCCGGGCGTCAAATACGAGGTCGTCGAACTCGGATTCATCGTCGATCGCCGGGCGCTCACCGCTGCTGTGGCGTCGCACTGGCGCGTCGGTCACCGCCGGGCGCTCACCGCTGCTGTGGCGTCGCACTGGCGTGTCGGTCACCGCCGGTCGCTCGCCGCTGCCGTGGCGTCGCACTGCGGCGTCGGTCATCGCCGGGCGCTCACCGCTGCCATGTCGACGGGGCTGCTCGGCCACGACCAGCAGCATATCCGAGCCCGCCGCTGTGTAGGGGAATCCCCCTGAAAGTGGTCGGGCACCCCCCCCGATGACACCCCCCTGGACGCGCTACGCTAGGCCGCGTGCGAACGTTGTGGGTTTCATGGGCTTTGGCGTGGCTGAGTGGCGCCGCCGTCGTCGCCGGCTGTGTGCTCGAGGTGCCCAATGGCGCGGGCAAACCCGGGCCGTGCGGCGGCCGGGCATGCTCGAGCCACGGCTACTGCGAACGTGCGGCCGCACAGTGTCGCTGCGATGAGGGTTTTCACGGCAACCCCTACGCGGCCTACGGTTGTCAGCCGCAGCGTCCGCAGGGGGAGTGCGCGACATCGTGCGGCCTGGGCGCGCACTGCGATGGCGAAGGCTGCGTGTGTGCAGATGGTTACGTGGCGGTGTGCGGCACCGGGGACTGCCTCCCGGAGTCCGGGTTGTGCGATGGCGTTGCCGATTGTGCCAATGGCAACGATGAACGGCCCGATGTGTGTTTTGAGTCGGTCGTCATGACGTGGGTCGTGCGCGATGAGTGTCTGGATGGCGTTGGCACTCAGTGGCGCTTGTGGGCCGCGGACAGGGGCTGGGTGTGGCCCGGCCCCGACGCGACGTTCGAGACCCGAGGGTTGGACTCCGACAGCCTGGACTCCGACAGTGCGGAGTCCATTGACTGTCTTGAAGGCGAACTCGTTTGCTTTGGCGGTTCTGCCGGTGGCATTGACTGGGGCGTGGGCGTATCGGGTGGGATAGGCTGCGAGGATTGTTGTGAGACATGCCGTGCGGTCACCATCGACTATGGCGCGTTGGCCTGCGATTGATCGACGAAACCGCGTCGTTTCTCGCTGGCACTTTACGCCCCGCTGACCCGGTGGCATATTCCAACCACGGTTGTGCGGCGCGGTTTGAAAGCGCTCGCGCAACCGAATTCGGGTCCTATGACCGAGATCGCTCAGTTGTTCGAATCTGCCCTGCGCAGCAATCATGCCAGTCTCCTTCGCACGGCCGCGATCAACACGATCGCGCGCATGCCTCCGGGCACGACGCTCGGCGAGTTGCTCGCCTCCGACGCGGCAGAAGCGATTCGCGCGCTCACTCTGGACGACCTTGCGGGCGCACTGCGCGAGGCTGGCATGGCGCCAGTGGTCACAGCACCGGACGTGGTGGATGCCGAGCAGAGTCGAGAAGAGCAGATCTACCGACGGATCCTCGACACGATGGCGGGTGAGGCGCTCACCATCGGGCAGCTGTCCAAACGTATGGACGTCGACGTCGACGAGCTGCGTGGCTACCTGACGTGGATGAAAAAGATGGGCAAAGTGCAGAGTCTCGGCCGTGCGCGAGCAACTCGGTACCAAGTCGCCCCCTGACGACCACCCGTGGACTGACCGTGGCTTGGGACTCTGATGTGCTGGTTGAACGGGTCGCTGCGCTCAAGCACGACCTGGGCAAGTACGTCGCGTGGATGTCGGTCAACCTCGACGAGGAGGCTTGGACGGGTCCGGTCAGCGAGCTTCTGGTCTCAGCGTTGCGCTCGGACGTGCTTGCGACGGTCAAAGGCGTCGATGGCGACCGCGCCGCGTGGGAGGTGTGGTCCGAGCATGCCAAGGACATGCCGCGACCATTGGACCCGCCCCAACTCGCGCAGGTCGAGGCGGCGGTGGCAGTGCTGCAAGCCGCGGCACCCGCGTTGCGCTCGGGTGATGTGACAGCGATCGGCACGCAGCGCGGCGCGATTCGCGACGCCCAGCGAACGATCCGCAAGGCACTCGCCGCTGCGTATCGTGCCGTGCTCGCCCGTCGCGACCCCGCTGCCGACCAAGGGGACCTCTAGGTGTCCTCGATCCTGATCATCGACGACGGGGATAAGTACCTCGAGTTGTGCCAGCGGTTCATGCCCGAGCATCGTTTCTTGCCTGTGGCTCGGAACTACCGCGACGCGGCCGACGTGTTGAAACGACGCGAACAAAGCATCGATCTGGTGCTGCTGGACGTGCACTTTGACATCCCGCAGCAAGACCTGCTGCCCTACGACAAAGACGCACTGCTGGCCAAGGGCGACACCGAACGGACGATTGAGCGCCTACGGAGAGCCCAAGGGCTGCACATCCTGGACCGGTTGCGCTCCACGTATCCCGATCTGC
>JAESSZ010000109.1 GCA_016763875.1 Nannocystaceae bacterium | reverse complement strand
CGTGTACGGTTTTTGAAGCCCACGTTTCCATGCCGACCAGGAACTCACCCGATGGACACATCCGTGTCTGCCAGGTCCAAGCTGCGCCTCCGGCACCGCGTCGAGATGTGTGACTCACTGACGTTGATGCGGGGTTCGAGGACCACTGACTAACAGGGGCGCACACCCCTCGGATCTGCGCGACCCGTGCTCCCGCTGCGCCTTGCAGCAATGAGAGCAGCCCCCGCAGGGCACTGATCGCTACCACCATCTCCGAGACCGAAACGGACTCCTCCTTGGCCGCCGAAAGCCTCGATCGACTGATAGCCAGCGCTTTCATCGAGGTAGACGGCTCCGTTCAGCCACGACGAGTTGGTGGGACTACAGCGGGCACCAATACGGTCGACCTCCCCGCCAGCACTCCCCCATAGACCCGTCATCGCGCCGAAACCGATGCAACGGTCCACGCGTCGGTCTCCAACGGCGGTGCCCATGATTGCGAGAGGATTGTTGGGCCCGCGTGGACTAACGGGATATTCTTCGCAGACGACACTCAACTGGTCGATACGCGCACCAGATCGGCCATAGAGGCGTTTGACAGCCATTCCAGCGGGGCAGGTTCGCTCGAATTCATGGCCCACGTTGCTCAGGCCGCCAAGCCATCGTCGTGTCCCGATGTCAGCGACGCCCTCGATGACATCGTCCTCGGAAGCGCAGAGCATTCCGAGCTGTCCGAACATCGAGTCCGCCGAACCATAGATCCCGATCACCACCTGGTTTGCCAAGCACCGACCGTTGTATGCCCAGCGCGAGTCCTTCCACTCGCCCGCACTGCCGCTGGTACCACCATCACATGTCAACCGAATGCGATTGACGAATCTGGAGGAAGAATCGACTTGCATTCCGCGCACCACGCCGTCACCAGGGCATGTCAGTTCGAATGGAGCACCACCGTTGCCACCAACCCGAGCCAGTTCGGTGTCCCCAGGGGCTTCGCTACGAGGCAGCCCCCAAGGCACGCCAGAGCTCACACACTGTTGGGCTTGGCGCACAACCCGAAATCGGTCATCGGGCTCAAACCATCCATCCGCGGGGAGGAAGTGTTGGTAGCCCTTGTTGTGCATCACCTCGTGCACAATCGTACCCGCCAGCTGGGCAACCGAAGCGCTTTGCACATGGTCATGCTGAAGGTCCAAGGACTCCGTGTTGATTCCGACAGGTGCGCACCCAGTTGCGCTTGAAGAGCCGCAAACCGCGTCCCGGCAGCGAATCGCCGTAGGCTTGTTTTCCTGAAGCAGGGCAATAATGTCCTCCACAGTATCCCCTTTGTCTCCGCTGGGAATGGCGTCGGCCAAACATTCCGAGTACTCCTCTGAATCCAGGGTGCTGACCAAGTAGTCCACGGCGTCGTTGATCTTGCTGGCCTCGTAGGCCGAACAACCCGAAATCGAGGTCTCACCGTTGATTCGCGGCTCCAAGTCGTCGACTTCGAGGGCCTCCATCTCGGGCGAGGAGCAACCAACCAGAACAGATGAACCCAGGACAAGGGTCGTCGCGATTATAACTATCTTCATATCGAAATCTCACCTACAGAATCACGTTGATGCGAAGTTCGTCGAAGATCGACGCTTTGCAGTTCCAGGCCGCGCCGTAGAGGTCTTCGCCATCGTTATTGACAGCAGAGAGCACGCAAGACACACCACCGTCGTCGAAAGTGAGCAGAGGATTGTAGTCTCCCCCGACCTCGCGGAACTGAATCCGGATGGTGCCTTCGGCCCCGTAGGAACAGCTTGAGCTCACACGGCACTGGTCGGCCGCGGTCTCCAGCAAAGTACTCTGCAGGTTCCACGCGTAGACGGTGCGCCCCCCGTAGGTTGTCGATGTCGTCGACGCCGTCGTCGTTGTGTCCGGGACCGCCTCCCACGCGTTTGTCGCCTGACTGAACGCGTAGAGTTCGACGGTCGCGCCCGAATGGGAGGCAAAGCCCGTGTACGTCGTTTGTGTCCACGGTTGGTGAATGGCGGAGGGTTCCGTGGTCACACAGCCCGAGGCGATAGCCAGGGACGCCAACGCCCCGATGAGGCTCGCTCGCTTGATCGTAGTCATCGTGCGGGTAGACGGGCGCAAGGGCGCAACGATCACAAGAAAATCGGGCTTTCTTTTGATCGAAACGACAACTCGACAGTCTAGCGCCACAGGACACTACGTGAACAACACGCACAAGTTCCCAGCGCTGACTTTCGAACCTCTGGCGCTACGTCGCGGACTGCCGCTCCACGACCTGGTGACCGGCAAGTACGCCAACCGTCCGCTCGAGCAGCATCAACTGTTCCTGTTGCAGATCCGGCAAGCGCACCGCCAATGCCAACCGAACCTCGGCACCATCGCTGTCGGGGATCGGCGACCCGAGCCAGGCCCAGGTCTCGCCCGAATCACCCTGGCTAACGATCAGGTCCCTGCCGCGATGGACCTCGAAGGCAGGGACACCCAAACGTCCGAGGACCGCGCCCACGCCCGGGCTAAGACGACGCCAACGATCGGGGCCGCGGTCATCGGCACCGTCATCATCGAGGTGCTTGAGCATTGCGAGCAACTCCATGACCTCGCGCCTACGATCACGCCAGCCGACGCGGCGCGTGCCTGAGAACGCAGGTAGCCGGCCCAATAGACGGTGGTATCCCAACAACACTGCCGCGAGCACCAGCGCGATGATCGTCCCGAGCAGCGTCCACCAACCGCCAACGCCGATCACGTTGAAGTAGGCCATCAACGCGAACATTGCGGTTGACGCCCAAAGCACCGTCACTGCGCGGGCGTGGGAAAGACCGGCCGCTAGCAGTCGATGATGCACATGGTCCGAGTCGCTCGCGAAGATCGGCTGTCCTCGCAGCTTGCGTCGCAACACGGCCATGCCCATGTCGAAAAACGGCAGCGCCAACATCATCAGCGGGATCGCCAGCTGTAGCTCTGCAACGCGCCAGCGAATAGGTCGCGTATGCAGCAGCAAGACCCCTAGCAAGAACCCAAGGAAATACGACCCCGAGTCCCCAAGAAAGACCTTGGCCGGGTGTCGGTTGTGAATCAGGAAACCGGCCGTCGCACCGAAGGCGGCCGCGGCGATCCATCCCACAGCGAGGTTGACCGGTCCGACAAATGGCGCAGCCGCGATCGAGGCGACGACAAAACCAAACCCGATCAGGCAGATTCCCCCAGCGAGACCGTCCAGGCCGTCCATGAGGTTGATGGCGTTAACCGTCGCGACCAAAAACAGGCCGGTGAGGATCGGCGTGACGAAGTGCCATCGCCAGCCCGCGTAAAGCTCGAGGCCAGGCCAGTACAGCCCGTAGAGAATCGCGATCGTCGCTGCGGCGATCTGCATCACGAGTTTGTGACGCGCACGCATCCCAACGAGGTCGTCGTACAACCCCGTGAGTCCAACGATGAGCGCGCCGATGAGCCCTCCCGAAAGCGGCGTCACCGAGAACAGCTGATGGATAGCGGAGAGTTCTGTCGTTCCGGCGAGACCGACCAGCAGCATCACGCCGAAACCGAACAGCACGACCAAGCCGCCCGCCCTCGGGATCTCGCCAGCGTGCACCTTGCGGAGGCTGACCTCGTTGTCGCGTTGGCCGAGCGCCCGCCACGCCCGCAGTACCCAGGGCATCAGGACGCTAACGATGGCGAACGCGCCCAGGCCCGCCACCCACAAGATGTCCAGCCTTGGCGTCACGCGCCACCACGCCTGTTCGTACAGCCAGCTCGACAACTACCGCCCCAAGACCGCCATGGCCATGACGCGGGAGATCCGTTGATCTGGAGCGCCCTTTTGTGACGCGTGCACCCCATCAGGGACCGAAACGTAGCACGGTGGCGCGTCAATCGGCTCTGCTCGGTCCAGAGCGCAGCGGTAGCGCGTCGCAACGATCGGCACTAGCATCGGCCCGCTTTGGCGTTCGAAGCCGATATTTGTGTTTGGGGTCTTGGGTATGTCGGCCTCCCGACCGCGGCGGTGCTCGCGACCCGTGGAAAACGCGTCGCGGGTGTCGATACCCGGGCCGACGTCGTCGAGACGATCAACGCCGGGAAGGTCCACATCGTTGAACCCGAACTGGACGCGCTCGTACGCGCGGCCGTGGCGGCCAACACGCTACG
>JAESSZ010001097.1 GCA_016763875.1 Nannocystaceae bacterium | reverse complement strand
TCCTGATCTTGCGCCAGTCCCTCGACTTCGGCGCTCACGGTGAAGCGTGCGTAACGGGCAAGCATTTGCACGCCGTCGACAATCGAGCCGTCGAGACCGGTGCCGTCGGTGGCCCCGCGGTAGACCAGTGGACACAGGCCCGCACCGTCGGTTGGCACACCCGTGCCCGCCAGACCGGTACAGCACTCGTTGGCGGCGCAACCCGCTGGCCTGCCTCCGACGAGTTCATCCCACGCCTGCGGGGGGATGACGGCGCCTGTTATCGTTGCGAACTCGGTACCGTCGGCGAGTGGCCCGCACGCGGCACTGAAGTTGCCGATCGCAACGGGAACTACGCGTGCACAGATAGCCTGCAGCGCTGCGTGCATTTCATCGCGGTCGTGGGCGACGGAGGCAAGCCCAACGTTGCCGGTGTAGCTGGCACCGAGACAAATGGGCGCGTTGTCCTGCGAAACCGCATCGGTGATCGAAACGATGACCGGCATCGTGCCTTCGCGGAGTCCGACGCCGCCCACGCCGCTGCTGTTGGGCGCTACGGAAGTGAGCCCGGGTGCGGCGAGGCCGGCTCCGGTCGCGATCTGGTACAGCGCCTCGATGTTCGACTCGGGTCCGTCTTCGCCACATCCGATGGGCACGCCGCCTGGACTCTCGGACATCGCGTTGACGGCGGCCTGGACCAGCGCCGCGGTGTTCGTGACCTCCTGCAGCAGCCGGAACGGCTGATCGGGGTCGCCGGGGTCCAAGCAGGCTTGTGAGCCGTAGGGAGGGACGGGGAAGTCCTCGAAGTGCCCCGCGCCAAACCAGGTGTTGGCGATTTGAGCCTCGATGTCAGGGATGATCGTGGAGACCAGTGACGTCTGCAGATTGTTGATCGGTCCGGACATGGACACGGTGGTGTCCATGTTGAAGAACACGTCGAGCGACTTCACGTTGGTCGTAAACTCAAGCGGCTGGTCTTGGCTGCCCGCCGGGTCTTCGTAGGGCAGGACGAAGAAGAAATCCGGTTGCTCGCCGCTGAGGTTGTAGGCGGCAGCGGTGACTTGGGCGTTGCCCGTTTCATCGCCGAGGATCGCCGTGACAATCGTGGACTCGAAGAACGCACTGCCGAAACCACCAACCTCGAGTGTCGAGCCGTTCATCACCCCGACCGCTGGATTTCCGACGCTCCAGCCGTCGACCTCGTCGGTAACGTCCAACGTGGCGCCATTGTCGTAGTGGGCCGAAACGGTCAATGCCACGCTCCCCGCTTCGTCGAGGTCGAGTTCGACAATCGACTCCGGTGGCTCGATGCTGAGGTACACCAGCGCTGGTTCGCCAGTGTCGGTCGACCCGCCGCTTGTCGAGTCGTCGGTGGTCGCGGTCGTCGTTCCGCTGTCGCTGTCGCCAGTGGTGTCCGCGACCGGATCACCGGTGGTCGTGGTGTCGGTGCCGTGCCCGGTGCTGCTCGTGTCCTGGTCCGTTGGTCCGGTGGTACCACTCGAATCGTTCGCGGTACCGCCAATGGACAGACCGTCGTCGCCATCGCGGACCTCCCCGGAACAGGCCGCGGCGAGGGCCGCCAGCGCAGCGACGAGCACGTGTCGCATCGCCGCATTCCGACACAGCACAGTCCGAGTTGCCAACATCACGGACCAACACTGTACCCCGAACCGCAGGGACGCGGGTGGCCATGGGGCGCAGCAGTCTCCCGGGTTTAGAGGCCCAGGACTGGGCCGAGTGACCCTATCAGCGGTTCACACAAGCCCGCATCGTTTGGGTTATCGCTAGGCCATGCGCACGCATCTTCGATGCAGACGAACTTTGGGTCGCAAGGAAGCGTTGGTCCGCAGTCCTCGCCGATGCTCGCTGGGAGTTCGCACTGGCCTCGCGGGCAATTGCCGCTCGTGCAATCGCTGTGGCCCATGCAGGTTTGGCCGACCGTCGCGAGGGCCTCGCACCTCATCAGGTCCTCCGCCTCAGCCACGCAACGAGAGCCAGATTGGCAATCGCCCTCGGGGCACGGCTGTCCGGGACCCGGAAGCCGCTGGCAGGTTTGCTCGATGCACGTGAGACCTGGGTCGCACGCCAAGATATCGCAGGGTTCGTTCAGTCCACCGAAACTCGTCTTGGCGGGATCACGACAAACCTGGGCAATACAAAATAGCTCGCGCCCGCACGCTCGCGATTCGACGCCATCGGTCGTATCTACCAGGCCACACGCTTCTCCCTCGCGTCCCACGCCGTGATACAGCGGACAAATGTCTCTGTAACTGGTGCTCGCTTGACCATCGCAGGGGAGGGAGTCCACCAACTGCGACAGCCGCTGCGCGCACGCAGGGTCATAGGCCAGTGTTGGAGGCTCGCTGTCCTCGTCGAACCCTTGAAAGTCGCTTCGGCATTCCAGGTGGTCTTCCGCGGTGATGCAGCCGCATTCCGCCAGCCGGTCGCAAACACGTCCTATGAACCCACTGACCAGTCCGTCCTCGCGCCCTGGCCCTGGCCCACACGCCGCGAGTCCAAGGGCACCCGCGACCCCACAGCTAAGCCCAAACCGCAATACCATCAGTGAGACAGTACCAAGACTGGGGGCAATCGAGCGAAAAACGCGTAGGATCGCGACGTGACGACGTGACACGCACGCGGTCGGCTCGGGCCTAGCGCTGGTGGTCTGGCCTGCGTGGGGCTGTGGCTGCTCGCCGGCTGTGCACCGGGCGAAGCGGATGCCGTGCGATGGTACCGGGCCGAGAAGGCGGACATTGATGCGTTCGTGGGGCGAGTATTTTGACGAGGGGCAGGATGAGCACCGCCCCGGCTTCGAGGTCTCGTGGCGGTTCCAACGCGGCGAAACGATCGTCGATGTCGGTCTGATGATGCCTCTGCTAGGGGCGGTTGTGGCGAGTTTGTCGGCAACCTCGTCACGGGACGACCGCGTGGTATTGTGCCCCGTGGACTCGAGCCAACGAGCGCGCGATCTTGAGACGCTCGAGACTAGCGAGGACGCCGGCCGAGCGGTTGCCACCGCGTCGGCTGGGGCGAGTTGGGAC
>JAESSZ010001096.1 GCA_016763875.1 Nannocystaceae bacterium | reverse complement strand
GTTCTTTGGTGCCGACACCGGTGGTGACCGAGCGGCGATCATCTACACGATGCTCCACTGCTGTCGGCTCGCGGAGGTCGACCCGCACGAGTACCTCACGAATGTGCTCGGGGTCCTGGCCAGTGGCGTCGGGGTCAAGCGGCCGGAGGTGCTCATGCCGGCCGAGTGGAAACGCCGCCGCGCCAGTCGCTGAGGCTGTTTGTAGAGCAGGGCCGTTGTCGATCGCGATGGCCGGTTGTTCGCAGCCAGTAGTGGCCCAATCGTACCCGTGCAGTCACCCGGACGGACACCACCGCAGCGCTGGAAGCTCAACTGTATTGTGCGTGTGGAGTAACGGTGCGAAGCGAGGCACAGCCCTGGACCACGATTGTTGGACCGCGAAGACCCGGTAAGGAGTTACGGGGTCGCATCGCAACGTACAGCTTGCCGGAACCGCGCAGCAGGATCCCGAGTCGCCCCTTCGCAGGCACGCAACCCGTTGGCCCACGTCATCGGGGCGCGCGTGCTCGGCATTGTGAAGCTCGACCGCGATTCCGTCGGGGAGTCGAACTGCCACGGTCGGTTGTTCGACGATTGCAACGGCTGTGAGCATGGCCGGCACAGACTTCACGGGAGCGCTGCCAAACGATTTGCTCGGTGCCTTTGCCTCGGCCTGAGACCAGCGCCGCTTCGCGGACAGCAGCTTTGGTTCTCGTGCACCGCAGTCTGCCCGCGACCGTGCTGCGTCGCCGCTGATTTCGGGAGGGCGCTCCGCGCGGTCGGTCATGTACAGATCGCGGGACAACATTTGGGTACTGAGGCAACGGGGATCGGAAAGGATAGTTGTCGCTGCTCAGCGAACTGGTTGACGGCGATCCCCTGCTGTAGACTGAACTCACGAATGAGCGTCCGCGTTTTCAAAAAGAGTCAGACCTACGCGTTGCTTGCCTTGGTCTCCGTCGCCGGCTGCCAAGACCTCATCGAGAACGAACGGCAAGCCAAGATCCAGAAGGAGCGGCAAGCGGAAATCCTCGAACGTCGCACGCAGGTCGGGGCGGCGATGAAGCCTCTGCTGTCCGAACTCGGAAAATTCGATCCCGCCAAATCCAAGCGAGCCACCGGTCCTTCGACGGGCGGTGGCGGCAAAGCTCTGGTAATCAAACAACCGAAAATTGACCTTGAGTTTGTGCACTTCAATTCCGTGAACGCGATGTACGCCACGACGCCAGACGAGGTGTCGGTCGTCGTCAACGTCTACCGACTCGTTGACAAGCAACCCATCGGGACTTTCGAGGGCGGCGGCATGGCCTTTGCGGTCAATGTCGTCGTGATCGCGACGTCGTACCCAGGAGGCGAGCGCGTGTTCGAGACGCAGAAGAAGTTCATGCCCGCTGAGTCGTCCGTCGGCTTCGGTGGCGGCAAGACCATCGACACCTTCGGTCAGGCCACTCCGCAGTTCTTTGCCGCTGTCACCAAAGCAGCACTGGCAGCAGTCAGGGACGGTCCCCCCACAACCAAGTAAGGGGACTGCTCGCCAGCTTGGACGGCCCCAACGAACTGCGAGGCCCAGTCGGAACCGCGTTGCCGGACGTCCTCACGGGCCACCGGGCTCGGACCAGACTTTCGCTGCGCGCGCGAGCTGTCGGTTGGTGACATGGCTGCGCTGCGAGCACACGCGAAGCAGCGAGACGGCACGTTTGCTAAGCTCGGTGGCCGTGGCTCGCGAGATCCACCAACGGTGGCACGGCTCGGTTCTGGCAAGCGCTGGCGAAGCGACCGGGGTCCTTCGACGGGCCGAGCCAGGCTCGCAAGGATCGTCGTGATCAGAGCACCTCGATGGTTGCGTCATCGATCCAGACGGTGCCGTTGGCGCCAAGACCCGCACCGAACTGAAGAACGACGCTGCTCGCTGGGACATCGAGCACAAGCTCGCAGCGGCGCCAACCGAATGTTCCGTGGAGGCGGCAGCGCCCAGCACCCAGTCCGGGTCCGTCCGGGGGGCTGTCGGCCGCTTGCAATCGAGCCCAGAAGTCACCTCGACCGTCGATCCCCTGTCCGCGCAGGTACGCGCTGACGCGAATTCGGTGTCCGCGAAACTGCTTGGCTGGAAGGCTCTCCATGAGCGTCGCATACCTACCGAATCCGGGCGAGAGAGGCTCGAGTCGCGCGCTCAGTCTCCCGGTATGCGTGACGCTCGGATCAGCCTTGGCCCGGTACTGGTCCCGCTGGTAGCCGGACATGAACCACCCATTCGGCGATCCATCGAAGACCCTCTCGTTCTCGAAACCAGCGTTGGGCACGACCGCCGTCCGCCAGACGGGATCGGAGAGCGTCGCGAGGGCCAATACACCCAATCCGGCTGCTGCCGTGAAACGCACGGCGCGGCTTGGCGGCCGACTCGTTACAGCCAACAACCGCCTTCGAATTTCGCGAGGGCCAAGCGCAGCGCCCGGCGCCGGCACGGGCTCGCTCGAAGTCGCGACCTCGAGCGCCCGTAGCAATGATCGTCCGTAGCCCACGCCATCACCCACGCGCTGGCGCACAGCAACGGCGTCGGCGGCAAGCTCTCGGTCTCTCCTTTGGCAAGATGCCGCCACCCAGACGAGCGGATTGAACCAATGCACGGCGATCGCCGCCACCCACAGCGCATCCCGCAGTAGGTCGAAGCGTTGCACATGCGCCAGCTCGTGAAGCAGCACGTCCTGCCACTCGCTGGGTGTCAACCTTCCCACCATGTGCCTCGGAACGAGGACGCGCGGACGAAAAACTCCCACAACCGTGGGGACGCCGACACACTCGGTGACCGCCAGGTTCGTGAACCGGCCGGCCGCGAGTCGCCTGCTAGCGCGGTGCCATGCGAAGAGAAGCGTCTCGTCATTCGCGGGCTTCCCTCCTTGGATCTTCCGCGCAAAGACCCGACTCCTCGAAACATAGACGGCCAGGACTACGCAGGCTCCGGCAAGCCACACCATGCAGGCCACTGCGGTCCAGTCGAGCGCGCCTGCGTGGAACGGACCACCATCGGCAACAGCGACCCTCTCGCTCTCCAACAACGGGACGCCGAGCATCAGGTCGCCGTCAAGGGGCTTCGGCACGCCGAGCGGAGTGCGCAGCGCCAACGGCACCAGCAACCGCAGTGAGACAAGCGCCCAGCCGGTACAATAGACGCCGGGCGGAATCCGGTCACCCAAGACGCGTCGCCCCGTGAGTAGCAGCACCACCAACAGAGACGCTTGAATCGAAGCGTGCGCGAAAGCTTCCGCAAACGCAGTCATCGCCGCAGCCTGCTCTTCCGTCGGCGCTCGGCTTTGTCTACCAAGCTGCGTAGCTCGTCGAGGTCTTTCTTGCCGAGCGCCCCCTCTTCAACCATGTGTGCGACCAGAGGCGGTAGTGCGCCATCAAATACACGTGCCAAGAATCGACGCGTTTGCTGCGACTTGCACTCCCGCTCGGTGACCGCGGATGAATACACATGCTGGCGCCCGTTGCGTTCGAAACTCAGCGCGCCCTTCTTGACCAAGCGCCCTAGAAGCGTCTTCACGGTCCTGGGCTGCCACTCCACATCCTGACCCAGAGCCGCGATGACCTCCTCCGCGGTCATCGGGGCCCCGGCCCACAGCGCCTTCATGACAAGCCACTCAGCGTTGGAAATCGATGGGGGCACGCCATGAGACTACACCTGTAATCGCGACTTGCGAGTGCCTTGACTTCGTCGACTACAAGCGTAATCTAATCGTCCGATTACGTCTGTAATCGAAGAGGTCTATGCTCAAATACGCCCTTGGTCCGATCTTTCTTCTCGTGGCCTGCAGAACGGACAGCACCACTATCCCGCCACGAAACGAGCCTTCATCACTCGAATCGCACGATGTCCCCGGACCACGGCGCCTCTTTGCCGAAGTGGACGTCGAAGCCTCTGGGCTTGATCCCACCGCGGTCGCGCGCCTC
>JAESSZ010001095.1 GCA_016763875.1 Nannocystaceae bacterium | reverse complement strand
CGCGCGGCTGTCTGGATGCACTGGCCGCGTCTTACTCGCCGCCGCCGACCCTAATGCTCACGCGCTCGGCGGCGATCCTGGAAGACATCGACCGCATTGCAGCCCTACCGCGGGCGTGGGTGGGGGTTTCACTGCCCACGGTCGACGACGAGGTCCGGCGCCACTTCGAGCCTCGTGCCGCGACGGTGACCGAACGCCTCGAGGTGCTGCGATGTGCCCGAAAATCTGGAGTGCGCACCATCGCTGTCGTCCAGCCTATTCTCCCGGGACCGGTGAACGCTCTGGGCGATGCGCTCATCGAGCTTGCCGACTCCGTGCGAGTGGACGTGTTACGCGGCGAGGAAGGGGCCGGCCCAGACTTCGATGCCGCGAGTGTTTCGCACGCGCGTCACGACCGCTGGCAGCAAGACCGCGCCGCCCAGCTTCGCGACCGACTGCGCGCTGCGGGCGTACCGCTGTGGACGGGCGAGTTGCCTCCAGAACTGATGTCGGAGCCTGCGCCATGACGGATCACGTTGACGTCTTGGTCTTGGGGGGCGGACCGGCGGGAAGCACGGTTGCGACGCTCGCCGCCAAGACTGGCGCGCGGGTTCGCTTGCTGGAAGCATCCCGTCATCCCCGGCCTCACGTCGGCGAGAGCCTGCTACCAGGCATTACGCCGATCTTGGCCGACATGGGGGCGCTGGCTGCCGTACAGCGAGCGGGCTTCTCGCTCAAGACCGGCAGCACGCACCTGCGTTGGGGCGTCACGCCGCGATGGGACCTCTGGTTTGCCGACAGCGATGCCTACGAGACCTCGTGGTTTGTAGAACGCGAGCGATTCGACGCGATCCTGTTCGACTGCGCGACTGCGTCCGGCGTCGAGACCCTGACCCATGCCGCTGTGCGCTCGCTTCAGTGGCAAGGCGACACGTTGCAGTCGGTGACGTGGCGCGATGCGGGAGGGGCCATCCACGAAACGACGGCCACGCACGTTGTCGATGCAAGCGGCGCCGCAGCGCTGGTGGCCCGCGACCGTGGCTGGGTCGAGCCGATCGCAGGCATGGCCCACCAAGCGTTGTGGGCTCACTTCGAACACGTCGAGCACTTACCGGCCCCACGCGCTCACCAGGCGGTTTTCATCGCCGAGGCCGGGCATTGGATCTGGTGTTTCCCGCTGGCCGACGGACGGGCCTCCGTCGGCGTGGTCGAGCTCGCAGTCGACACGCCAAAGGGCGGCAGCGCGCACTTCGACGCCTTGGTCTCGGCCTCATCCGCACTGAGGCGCGTGTTGGGCTCCGCCGCCATGCGCTGCTCAGGCGTGCGTCGCGAGCGAGACTTTAGTTATCGCGTTCGCCCAGCGGGCTTGCCGGGCGTCCGCCTCGTCGGCGACGCGGCGGGTTTCATCGATCCCGTGCTGTCGACGGGCGTGTTCCTGGCGATGCACGCCGCGTGGGACGCCGCCCATTCATTGACTGAGCCCGACGAGATCTCGGCCGCTTCCGGGTACGCGAAACGGCATGCCCGCCAGTTCGACGACCTGCTGCGCATGGTCTGCTTCTACTATCAGCAGGGCCTCACGGCAGATGACTACTTCTGGGAGAGCAAGCGCATCGTCATCGACAGTGCGGGCGCGCTGTCACCACGCCGCGCGTTTGCAGTGCTGACCTCCGGCCTCATCGACAACCTCGCGATGCAGCGCCCCGCCCAGTCCGCGCGACAACGACGGGCCGCCGAGACGCAGGAGACCGTCGAGTCCCTGGCTGTGGCGAGCGCACCGACCGAGTTTTTCTGTGTTCACCTGCGGGTCCCCTTCTCGGCGCGACCAGGGCAAGTCGTGCACGACCTCGACGGCGACCGGGGAGATCCAGCTGTTCCGCGGACAGACCGTGCATCCATCTATATTGTCGTGGAGCCGGACGATCCGGTTGCGCCGTGTTTTGCTCGCACGCCAAGTCTGTCGATTGACGTGGTCGCGCCGCGACTGGGCAATGATCCCGGTCATGGTCCCAATGGGCGAGATCCCGGCCGCGAGCAACATCTCGCCCCCACCCTGCGGTCCTTTGTCGCACTGCTTCGCCGCCTCGATGCCGCAGGATTGGGGATCGCGGCGCTGTGGCGGGACCATGGTCATGAGATCGACCGATGGACAGCCGCACTGCCGCTCGGCATCGCACACGTCCGCACTTTTGGGCGATAGCGAACTCAGCAGTGCCGTCATCACGGGCGATCGCGACCACGCGGCCGTCCGTTCAGCGTCCACAAGCCAGTGGCGGTTTTTCGTTGGCGAGCCAGCGAGTCGCGCGCCGCAAACCCGCGCAGCCGCACGGAATGACCCAGCACACGACTTGCGCCATCCCGCGCGGATAGCGGACCGTCGACGCTCGCGCCGCGGCCAGCGCCCGAGCTCCAATCGCGGGCCCGAGAAGCCCCCGGATCTGTGGAATTAGCTCGATCTTCGTGTCCTACATAAAAACACAAACTTAGCGCTGCCAAGCGGCCGCGAGCTGCTATAGGAACCGCTCGTCTCGCCTATCGACATCCCCGCCAGACCAGCCAAACGGCATCGGAACTGTGCACCAGGCGAGCAAACGAAACCCCAGGAACCTCGAGATGGCAGCCAAAAAGGGCATCGACCTCGACAAGCTGAAAGAGCAGCTTGTCGATTTCGGCAAACGCAAAGGCCACATTACCCGCGACGAGCTTACTGCGCTCCTTCCGCCAGATCTCGTTGATCCGAAGGAAATGGGCAGTTGGGAGACTCTGCTCAAGGATAAGGGCGTCGATATCTTGCCGTCGAAGTCCACCAAGGCGGCCAACAAGCGTCCCGCAAAGGCCGCGAGTCGCAAGCCGCTGCCCGCGCGCCAGACGGCGGACGACAATACGACGTCCAACGACCCTATCCGCATGTACCTGCGGAAAATGGGTTCAATCGCGCTGCTGACGCGCGAAGGCGAGATCGAGATCGCCAAGCGGATTGAGGCTGGCGAACGCTCGGTGCTCAATATCGTGCTGCACAGCCCGATCGCACCGTACTTCGTCCAAGATCTCTACGAGCGGATCAAGCGCGGCCAAGTGCGTGTGCGCGACGCTCTGAAGATCGCCAGCGGCAACGAGGAGGTCGACGGCCATGCCGACGATACGCCCGCCAATACGCAAGCGGCGATCGAGAACATGCAGAAGCAGCTCGAGAAGATCCGCCGACATCAGTCGGCGCACGCTCGAGTCCGCAAGTCGATCGAAGAAGAGACCAGCGACGAGGGCAAGAAGTCCCGCGCCCGCAAGCAACTCGAGACGCATCGCGACGGCATCGTCGAAGCGATCCGCCACATGAACCTCGCGCGTAAAGCGGTCGAGGGCATGGTGCGCGAGCTTCACGAGATCGTCGCGCGAGTCCGCAGAGCCAAGGCCGAGCTGGATGCATGCGAACGTCGCGCGGGCATCGACCTCGAGCAGCTTCGCGACCGCTTCATGGGTGTGCGTCTGACGGAGGAAGAGGAGTTTCGCCTCTGTCGTCAGTTGGGTCTGTACCCCTCCGAGCTGCACGAACTCGCCGCCCGCATGAAGCTGGCGTCCAAGCGCATCCGCCAGGTCGAGCAAGAGATGGACCTGGACGCGCCGCTGCTGCTGGACCTGCACGACAAGTTGCGTAAAGCCCGTCGCGAGGCCGAAGACGCCCGCGCAGAGCTGGTCGAGGCCAACCTCCGCCTCGTCGTCTCCATCGCCAAGAAGTACACCAACCGTGGCCTTCAGTTCCTGGACCTCATCCAGGAAGGCAACATCGGCCTGATGAAGGCCGTCGAAAAGTTCGAATACCAACGCGGCTATAAGTTCTCGACCTACGCGACCTGGTGGATTCGACAGGCCATTACCCGCGCCATCGCCGACCAGGCCCGCACGATCCGCGTGCCCGTGCACATGATCGAGTCGATCAACAAGTTGATCCGGGCAAACCGTGCGCTCGTCCAGGAGTTGGGCCGCGAGCCCACCCCAGAAGAGATCGCGGAGAAGATGCAGGTTCCGCTGGAGAAGGTTCGCAAGATCCTCAAGATCGCCAAGGAGCCGCTCTCGCTCGAAACGCCCGTCGGCGACGATGGCGACTCGCACCTCGGTGACTTCATCGAGGACAAGAACGCAGAGAACCCAGCCAGCGCGGTCATTAGTGGCAACCTCGCCGAGCAAACCCGACGGGTGCTCGCGACACTGACGCCCCGCGAAGAGAAGATCGTCCGCATGCGCTTCGGCATTGGCGAAGCGTCGGACCACACGCTCGAAGAGGTTGGCCAAGACTTCTGCGTGACGCGTGAACGCATCCGGCAGATCGAAGCCAAGGCACTGGCGAAGTTGCGACACCCCAGTCGCACCGCGCACCTCAAAGCCTTCGTCGAGAGCTAGAAACCGGTACTCGTCGAAATGCGGCGTCGCGGGCAACTGCGGCGCCGTTTTGCGTTTTCGCGCTCTGTTGAGACTGAGGCCTCTGTTTAGCGCACTACTCGCATTCCAATAAAGCTAACATTCGTTCATGTCATTGCTGACACGAGTGGTGTTATCCGGCGCCTTGTTCGCGATCGCCGCCGCTGGTCTTCCTTCCGAGGCCGACGCCTGTGGGGGAATGTTCTGCGACCTCTCGCCCCCCAGCGGCACACCGACAGCGGTCGAGCAGACCGGCGAGACCATTGTGTTCGTCGTGGGTGGCGGCTTCGTCGAAGCCCACGTGCAGATCGCGTACGACGCCGACGACGACGCGCGTGTCCTGTCGTGGATCGTGCCTGTCCCCGCCGTACCCGAGATCGACGTCGGGTCGGCCCAGCTGTTGGAGAACCTGCTTCTCGCCACCGTTCCCGTTTACGGATTCGAGACCGAGGACGCCGTCTGTGACGAGGCGTCCGAAGACGGCGGGGACGTAATGTTTCTCCTGGCGCCCGACGGAGCCGGCGGCGGCGGCGGACCTGTCGTGCTCGTCGAAGCCACCGTCGGCGCATTCGACTATGTGGTGCTTGAAGGTGGCACGTCGCAATCGGTGATGGGCTGGCTCTCAAGCAACGGCTACGCCGACAACGACAAAGCGCCCGCGATTCTCGACGCCTATCTCGATGAAGGGGCCGTCTTCGTCGCATTCAGGCTCACCGCCGAGGCGGGCGTGGACGACATCCACCCCATCGTCATTCGTTATCCCGGCCATGAGCCGTGCATTCCGCTGCGACTGACGGGCATCGCGGCCGCACCGGACATGAGTATTCGCGCCCTGGTACTGGGCGAGGCTCGTGCGTTCCCGGTCAACTACCGGCATGTGCAGCTCAACCGTGTGCGGCTCGACTGGGAAGACGACGCGAGCAACTACACCAAGTTGGTGACGGGCGCGGTGGACGAGGCGGGTGGGCGTGCGTTTGTCACCGAGTACGCCGGGCCAAGCTCGGTCGTGGGGGACCAAGGCCTCCACGGTGGTGATGCTCTGGGCGCGGTGGCACTCGAGCAACTCAGCGCGACCGAAGCCATCGTTGCTCTGCGCGAACACGGGATCCTCGTGTGCACGAGCACCTGCCAGTACAACCATCCGCTCATCGCCGGGCTGTTGGCTCGCTACATACCGGTCCCACGCGGCGTCACGGGTGAGGCGTTCTACGCCTGCGTTGAGTGCTACGAGAATCTCGTCGACGAAGAGGCCTGGGACCCGGTGGCGTTCGCCGCCGATGTTCGCGAACGCATTGTGCAACCCGCGACGCACGCGCTCGAACTACTGGAGCAGTGGCCGTACCTCACGCGGCTGTACACGACGATCTCACCCCACGAGATGCTCAGCGACCCCGTTTTCGCGGAGGTCCCGGATCTTCCCGACGTGCCGCGTGCCCATGGTGCGCTGCGGTCGGAGGACTGCTGTGGACTAAGCATGCGACTGCCGGGCGGGCGTGGTGTCCGATACGAAGATGGCGCGTGGCCGCGCTGGAACGCGGCCATGCCCTGGGCGGAGCGCGTCTCGGAGTACCAAGCTGAGGGACCACCGACGGAGATCCTCAACCAAACCGCGACCATCGACGCGCTAGTCGCAGAGCACAATACGAGGGTGTCGTGCGACCAGCCGCCGGGCACCACGGGCGGCGAGCCGGGCGCCACCACGACCACCACAGGCGGCACTGGCGGGTCCTCGGGCTCGGGCACCTCGGCAAACTCGGACACAACGACATCGGACTGCGCTTGCAGCAGCGAGCGCTCACGACCGACGGCCTGGGCGATCGCTTTGCTCGGCATCCTTGTCATGGCAGCGAGGCGACGACGATGAAGCGAAGCACGCGATCGGCCGCGCTCCTGGTCCTCGTTGCCGCGTGCTCTGGCGATGGCGCGATCGATTCTTCTGGCACCACGGGAGTCACCTCGACCGGAACGTCGGAAACCGGTCCACCACAAACCGGTCCGCAGGAAACCGCCACAACGGACGGCGGCGGGAGCACCAACGACGAGGGGCCCAACGATAGCGGATACGAGGATGACGGCGGCGACGGCTGCACCTTCACGTGCCCCGACGGTCCTCCTGTACCGCCCAACCCCAGCGGTCCCGGGGGCGGCGGTCCCGGGGGGTTCTACGAATGCGGCCTGGTTGGGCAATCATGCCCCGAGGGCGAAAAGTGCTTACCGTATGATTCATGGGGATCCAAGATGTGGACCGCCACCCGCTGCGCCCCAGTCGTTGCCGACCCAGGGCAACTCGACGAGGTGTGCCAGGTCGAGGGCAGTAGGTTCTCCGGGCTGGACACCTGCAACATCGGCCTGATGTGCTTCGACGTCGACCCCCGCACCTACGAGGGCGTCTGTCGTCAGGTGTGTGGCGCCGCCCCAGAGTGTCCAAGCGGCACGTTGTGCGCGGGCTACGGCTCGGCCGCGGTCTGTCGCACGCCGTGCGATCCGTTCGCTGGCACGTGCCCAAAACACCGTCCCTGCTCCCCCGCGGGCGAGGTGACGGACGAGCCAGCCTTGTTCTTCACTTGCGAGGCACTCGCCTTGCCGACCGCCCTTGAGTTCGGGGAGGAGTGTTACCGATTCCACTCAGAGTGTGGTGTCCGGCGTGCTTGCGTCGATGTCCAGCGGGCCACGACGCTGTGTCATCTGCCTTCCGAGAACTGCTGCATCGACACGTGTGCACTGGACCAACCCGACACGTGCTCTGGCGCTACGATCTGTGCGCCGTACTCGGACCCACTGCCAAACGCGATGCTCGCCAACGTCGGTGTTTGCGTGCTATGAACCGCGATACCATACGAGCGCCGCGAAACTCAACACGAGTGGCGAACTCGTGGCTGCCGGCTGGCCACCCGGCAGCTGTAGGCTCGTAATCCTCGGCGTTTTCAGTTGGGCCATCCTCGCAGCATGGCTTCGGGAGACGGCTTGCCCGTTCAGTGGCTAGCAGCCACGTCAAGCCCAGCATTGCGACGCGTTGAATATCGCTGCCGCGCGAGAAGTTGCGCCCAAGCAATGCGTGACGGTGCGGTGTAGTGTAGTGTCGGTGCCCCCATGCGCCTCGTATCCATTGCCGCCGCCGTGCCTCTCCTCGTGTCCTGCGGCGGGTCGAACCCGGCCGAACCGAAACCTGATACGCCCAGCAACGCGGAGGACAAGCGGGCCGGAAAGGACGCTTCGAAACCTGCGGCGGCGGAAAACACCAGAGCGGCGGGCGTGAGCGGGACGCCGCTGGCGGGAGTGACCCCGGAGCTGCCGCACGCGATGACCGACTTCCGGATCGAGGTCGGCTCGCTTACGTCGGGGTTTCCGCGCGGCTGGCTGCTGCCCGACATCCCTG
>JAESSZ010001094.1 GCA_016763875.1 Nannocystaceae bacterium | reverse complement strand
GTCGAGAGTGGTCTTGCCGATCTCGGGATCGAGATCGTGTCTGTCCGAGTTTCTGCGATCAAACCGGCTGCCGACCTTGAAAAAGCGCTGGAGACCAAAACTAGAGAGCAGATCCAGCAAGAGGCGGACGAGGCGATGTTCGAGCGTCGCGCCTTGGCGGTAAAAAAGGAACGAGCGATCGCGGAGAACGAACTGCAAAACCAAATCGAACTCGCCATCCGCGAGGAGCAGCTCATCAAACAACAGGGACAAAACGAAAAACGTCGCGTCCTCGAAGGGGCTGAGACCAGCAAGATTGCCGCCCGTGCAGAGGCCGAGCGGGCGCAGATTCAAGCGCAGGGCAGATCCGAGGGCATCCGGCTGATTGAGGCCGCGAAGGTCCACAGCGAGCGCGAACGGATGGAGATCTATCGCGACCTTCCGGTCTCAGTCACTCTGGGCCTGGCTGCGCGGGAACTCGCAGGAAAGCTACAGAAGATCGAGCACCTCAATCTATCGCCGGACATTCTGGGCCCATCGTTGCTCAAGCTCATGGACCTGGGCGCAAGACATCTGGAGCCGGCAGCGGGGTAACCGTGGCGCAGCAAAAAATGCCGAGGTTCGTCGTGGTGACCCGACCGACCCAGTACGACGAGTTGATCGCACGGCACGCGACCCGCCAACAGGCAGCGTTCTTTTTGGCCGGCCGCGGGCAGTCTTTGCAGTCTGTCGATCGCGCCCACCAGCGGTGGCTCGCCGCGGTCGATGCCGTCTCTGCTGCGATCCCAGTGTCCTGGCGCCGAACCAAGGTCTCGCGACCTGACCTCGACCGTTTCGTTTTCCAGCCCGACGATCTCATCGTCGCGGTCGGCCAGGATGGCTTGGTCGCCAATGTCGCCAAGTACCTCGTTGGGCAGAGGGTCGTCGGCGTCAACACGGATCCCCAGACCTACGATGGCGTCTTGGTGCGTCATGCCCCAGACGCGGTCCGGGGGATCTTTGCGGCCGTGGAGCGTGACCGTTGCGAGGTCGAGGAGAGGTGCATGGTTTCGGTCGCGGTGGACGACGGGCAGCGTCTCCTGGCCCTCAATGAACTGTTCGTTGGTCAACGAACCCATCAATCCGCGCGCTATCGAATCGGTTGGGACGGCGTGGAGGAAACGCAGTCCTCCTCGGGTCTCATCGTTGCTACGGGCACTGGAGCAACGGGGTGGGCCCGCTCGATCTGTTTGCGTCGCATCGAGCCTCCGACCCTTCCTGCCCCGGGCGAGTCGAACCTGGCGTTCTTCGTGCGGGAGAGCTTTCCCAGTGTGGGGACAGGGACGCGGATTCAGGACGGGGTCATCGGCGAGGGGAAGCAACTGCACGTCGTGTCCGAGATGAACGACGGTGGCGTCATCTTCGGGGACGGCATCGAAGACGACAGAATCAACTTTCATTGGGGAATGCAGGCCAGCATCGAGGTGGCAGACGCCAAACTGCATCTCGTCTGCTAGTCGATTTTCTGGCACCGACGCACAGTATTTTCACGACTTCGGCCCACGCATGGAACCCGCGCCGTTTGTGCGTGTCTGGTGTGCATGGCTCCCCGCGGTCGCTCGCTTGGTTCACTTCGCTGCTGTCTCTATATCGGCCTAGTCTGGCTCGCTGCGGCCGCCGGTTGCACGTCCAACCCCACGCCAGCCGCGCTGGCTCCGGAGCCGGAGCCGGAGGTCCAACGCACCGTTGTCGTGGGGGTGTCGCTGCGCCGATTGCCCATCGAGTTGCCCGAGCGATCTCTGCCCCCACAGCAAGAAGCGGCGATGCACGTTCCGTTGAGCTTGACCGCATCCGATGGCACCGGACTTGAGCTGGTTTCGCTCAAGGCGCGCGCGGTTGTACAGGGTCCGCTCGCGTTCACCGAGTTGCACCTAACGTTCGACAACCCCCGCAACCGCACCATCGAGGGGCGATTCACGATCGACTTGCCGCCCGACTCCGCGATCTCGCGCTTTGCGATGAAAATTGGCCCACGCTGGCAGGAGGGCGAGGTCGTAGAGCGGCAAGCGGCCCGTGTCGCCTACGAGGACTTTCTCCATCGCAAGCAGGACCCAGCGCTGCTCGAGAACGAGACCGGCAACCGCTTTAGCGCCCGCGTGTTTCCGATCCCAAGTCGCGGTCGCAAAGAGTTGATCTTGTCGTACTCGCAAGAGCTGGCGGACTCGACTGTGCCCTACAAACTCATGTTGGCCGGGTTGCCGAAGCTTGAGCACCTCGATGTCGAGATCCTCGTGGACACCCCGCAGATGGACGCGGGGTCGGCGACGTCGCTGGGCGGCACCGCCGAGACCCGCAGAGTCATCCGACTCAAGAAGAACAACTACGTTCCCGACCGCGATCTGCATGTCACCGCGGACAAGGCCGAGATCGCGCTCGGCTTGCGCAACGACACCATCGTCGTGGCGCGGGTGCCCGTGACCGGAACGATGCCGCCCGACGTGGTCCAAGACCTTACGATCCTATTCGACACAAGCGCATCGCGTGCCTTGGATTTCGGCGGGCAGATCCACCGCCTGGCCGGGCTCGTAGAGGCGTTGCGCGCCGATTCGGCGTTTCGGCTGCGGGTGATCGCGTTCGACCAGGAGGTCTCGCTCGTGTTTGAGGGGGACGCTGCGGACTTCGGGCCGGACGAGTTGGACGCGTTGTATTCGCGTCGAGCATTGGGGGCGTCGGATCTTTCGGTGGCCCTGCGCAGCTTGTTATCGGGCAGCGATACGAAGCGGGTGATCATCATGGGCGACGGGATTGCCACCGCGGGCCTCTCGGAGGTTGCTTCGCTCACACAGTTGGTCGTCGCACTGGAGCGAGTCGGGGTCGAGCGCCTCGACGCTGTCATCGATGGCGGCCTTCAAGACCGCGACACTCTCGCTGCGTTGACGACGGCCGGACTGGCGCGCGATGGCATCGTCGTAGACGCGACTGCGCCCGCGGATGTCATCGCCAAGAAGCTGTCGCACACGACGCTATCGGACGTTCGCGTTTTGGTCCCGGGCAGCGGGTTCAGCTGGCCAGCCACACTCAACGGGGTTCAGCCCGGCGATGAGATCCTCGTGTACGCAGAGATTCGCGAGGGCGCAGTGATGACGGTTGTTCTCGAGGGGGAGACGCGCACCGAGACCCCAGTGTCGTTGATCGGGGTCAGCCGTCCGCTCGTGCATCGTGCACTTATCGGCGCACGGATTGACTCGACGACGTTGAGGCGCTCGCAACTTGGCACCGACTTGATCGAGCCTCGCCAAGAACTCGCCGAGGCGATCGTCGCGCTTTCCACCCACCATCGTGTGTTGTCGGACTTCACGGCGTTGCTGGTGCTGGAGACCGAGGCTGACTACGCGCGGTTTGGTATCGACCGAAATGCGCTGACGGACATCCTTCACGTCGACGCCACGGGGTTGGCGTTGCAGCACCGCAAGCCGACGTCGGTGTGGCCGTTCGGGCTCCGCGGCTCGGCCAACCCGTCCGGCGATCTGTCCGCCGTCGATGCCACCACCGAAGAACTCACCAGAGGCATCCGGGACTTGGTGCAGAACGAATCGGGCCATTTTCTCGCCGCGCCCAACGGCGCCCTCGCGGTCGGACGCGACGACGAGGACGTCTGGGGTGGCCTGTCCGGCACCGAAGTTAGGAGTGCCCACAGCGTGGGTGGCGTGGGCCTAGTGGGGACCGGACGGGGCGGCGGCGGGACGG
>JAESSZ010001093.1 GCA_016763875.1 Nannocystaceae bacterium | reverse complement strand
GGCCCCCGACAAGTCGGCACAACGCGAGTGTCGTATGGCGTTTTTTTCTGGGAGGTTTCCGGGAACATCGGCGCCCGCCGTGTGTCCCACGCCCCGATGACACGATCGATTGCGGCTACGTCCCTCGCGGCGGCGGCGATGTTGGCCCCCACCGCCGCAAACGCTGACGAGTTTCACGGGACACGTTCAGAGCAGCTCATCGAGCGCGACCACGAGATCGACATCACCCTAGACCGCGGCCACGCCACACTTCGTGTGCGACGCACGGTCTTCAACGGTGGAGAGCGCCACGACCAGGCCACCTTCTGGATCGATGTGCCCGAGGCAAGTGTCGCGACGGGGCTCAGGACACTCGGCGCTTGGCAGGGAAAACCACGGTGGTTCGACGGCGAACTGATGGAAGCGGAAGCCGCGGCTGCAAAATACCGCGAGCTCACAGGACTCGGCGGCTACTACCCCAAGGACCCCGCACTGCTGTCGTGGCGCCGCGACGGTTTGTTGGCGCTGCAAGTGTTTCCGTGCCCGCCCAATCAGCGCAAGACGGTCGAGTACACCCTCACTGTTCCCGCCGAGTATGACGCCGGCCGCTATCACCTGACGCTGGACCCGATCGGAACCCCCGAGATCGCCGCGAGCATCGTGCTTCGTCCGGCCCATGCGGGTGACCAGATATTCGTCGACGGCGAGACGATGTCGTCGGGCACACGGCTTGCCGCTGACCGCCACTATCGGATCAGCCTCGGCGCGCGCGACATGCCAACGATCCACAGCCAGTTGGCGGTCGTTTCGACGGGCGACCGCTATCTGGTCCGGCATGAACTCGCCCTCGCCCCAAAGCTGTCGACGATCCCCAAACACGCGGCCATCGTGGTGGTGATCGATACCTCGATTTCCATCGACCCCGAAACGCTGGCGGCGCAGCTCGCGGCCACGCGCGCGTATCTGTCTCACTTTGCCGATCCTCGTCTGCACGCTCGAGCCGAGGTCCTCACGTTCGATCGGCAGGTCCATCCGCTGCACGGTCGTCTGAGATCCGTCGCGCAAGTCCTGGCCGACCTCGACGGATTCTCGCCAACGCAGCGCAACGGCAGCCACGAGGACGCGGCACTGGACAAGGCGACCGAGTTGCTCAAAGGCACGCGTAAAGACGCACGCCGCATCGTGGTTCTGAGCGATACGCGGATGCGCAGCGAGCTCACCCCCCAGCGGGTCGCGGCCGCAACCAAGGGCACCCGTGCCGTCGTCCACATCGGGCTTGTGGCCGAGACCGGCGCAGCGTCTGTCACCCGCGACGATGGCCAAGCTTGGAGCGAGGCGGCGCTCGTCACGGGGGGCCTGCTGTGGGACGCAGAGGCGTCCACTGATGCCAGCGACACCGCAGACATGGACAGCGTGTACCTCGAGTGGGCGCGACCGATTCGTATCCACAACCCAAGCGTGCTCGCCCCCGGGTTGGTTGAAGACGAGCTACTGCTGCCTGAAACGCTGCTCGAGGGATTCGGCCTGGCCACGACGGTCCTGCAAGACCGCCCCGTGCGACATGTGATCCTCAGCGGAGAACTGTGGAGCGCACCGATGCACGATGTCGCGGTGCCCGACCACGCACTCGGGACCCGATGGTCGGCGCTGGTTTTCGGCCATGAACTCCACCATGAGCTCCGAGAGGCGGAGATGATGGTCCTGGCGCTACGCGGCGGCGCCGTGTCCCCGATGACCAGCTACCTTGCGATCGAGCCCGGAGTCCGGCCATCCACCGAGGGGCTCGAGCGCGGCGTGAGCGGCGTGGGCTCGGGCGGTGGCGGTGGCGTCGGATTTGGGATCGGCCGCGGCGCGGCCTTCGGTGTTGGACAGGGCGGACCAACTTTCGATCCGGACGTGTTCCTAGCCACTCAGGTACGCGGGGCTGCCGATGCTTGTGGTGTCCCGCGCAACATCAACGTCGAGACGGACCTGCAGACGACCGTCGAGGAGATCGTCGAGGTCGAGCGTGTCGCTTTCGTCGGCTACCTCGACGGCAAGCAGCGCGACTGCGTTCGTGAGCGCGTCTGGGCTATCGAGCTCCCCGGCCAGTTCAAGTGGGACTGGCGGCGCTGGTCCGTCACGGGCTAATCCAGGCACGCGGCGAGCAAACAGCGTGTTTGCCGCGGCCCACCGCGGCGACGTAGGTCTCCATCGCACCCAATCTTGGCGGCACAACGAGTCGCGCACGCAATAGACTGCGGGTGGATGAGAAGGATCGTCGCCGGGCTGTGGGCGATCGTCGCTGGCGAATCGACGACGGACCCTCCGTCGACCCCGATCTGATCGCCTGGTACCCGTGTGACGAGAGCCGCACTGGGGTCGGATTTGATGCGTCCGGCAACGGCAACCATGGCACTTGTTCCGACTGCCCGGTCGTGACCGAGGGGCTCGATGGCGGCGCGTGTCTGTTCGACAACGGGCAGTCCATCGTCATCGAGCATAACGCCTCGTTCGAGCTGCAGGCGTTCACCCTTGCCGCTTGGGCCCGGCCGGAGCCCTTGGCCCCAGACACGCTGTACACCGTCGTGGCCAAGCCGGCCGGGACCGAACAACGCAACGCCTACGAGCTAGGGTTCAACTCCTTTAGCGCAAGCGACGTCGCGCTGATGTGCTACGGCTCGGGTACGGAGTCTGGTTGCCACTCAACCCCCGTCGTCATCGGGCAATGGGTCCACCTCGCCATGACCTACGACGAGGACGGCGCCCGCCTGTACATCGACGGAGAGCTGCGTGCCGAGGACACACCAGCCCTCGATGGCATTGGGTTCGACGGGGCGCCGCTGCTCATCGGCCTCGACTACGACGACGGCATCGAGGCCCATCCGATGCTCGGCCTCGTCGATGATGTGCAACTCTATGCGCGCGCGTTGGAGCCGGACGAGATCGCGGCCCTGGCTGCGCTGTGAGGGACGCCTGTCGACCACGGGCCCAACTCACGACGCCACGCGGTCTCTTGTTGAAACAAGACCCGGTAGCGACCGGTCAAAGGGGCAATCGTGAATCCAAGCAAGCTCGTCATCCGAGATCTCGAGAAAACCTACCCGGGCGACGTGCGGGCGCTGCGGGGCATCAACCTCGACATTCCGCAGGGCATGTTCGGTCTGCTGGGTCCCAACGGTGCGGGCAAGTCCACGCTCATGCGCACCATCGCCACGCTGCAAGACCCCGACCGCGGCACGATCAAGCTCGAGGACCCCGACAATCCGATCGACGTGCTCCGCGACAAGGACGCGGTGCGACGGGTCTTGGGTTACCTACCGCAAGGGTTTGGGCTCTACCCGCATGTCGACGCGCTGACGCTGCTGGACCACTTCGCGCTGCTCAAGGGCATCGTCAACCGTGGTGAACGCAAGGCCACCGTCGAGGCACTGCTCAACCGCGTCAACCTCTGGAACGACCGCAAGAAACGACTGGGCGGTTACTCGGGCGGCATGCGACAACGTTTTGGCATCGCGCAAGCGTTGCTCGGGCAGCCTCGGCTGGTGATTGTGGACGAGCCCACCGCGGGTCTCGACCCGGAAGAGCGCGCGCGATTCCTGAATCTGTTGGCGGAGATCGGCGAGCAAACCGTCATTGTGTTGTCCACGCACATCGTCGACGACGTGGCCGACCTTTGCGCCAACATGGCCATCATCGCGCAAGGCCGTGTGCTGCAAACCGGCGCGCCACACGACGCGATCGATGCCCTTCGTGGAAAGACGTGGCGTAAGGCGATCGACAAACGCGAGTTGGCCGACTACCGCGAGCAGCACACGGTCATCTCCACCCGCCTCGTCGGCGGTCGCACAGTCATCCACGTCTTTGCCGAGGACGCACCCGGTTCGTTTGACCCGGTGCATCCCGACCTCGAAGACGTCTACTTCGCCACCCTGAAGCGAGCCGCCTGATGCACGGACTGCGGGCGATCGTCTGTTTCTTTGCGTTCGAAATACGCATGCGGGTGCGCCAGCCATCGATGTGGCTGTTTTTTGCGGTGTTCGGGCTCCTGGGTTTCGGAGCCATGGCCAGCGACGCCGTGCAGATCGGGGGTGCATCGGGCCAGGCCGCGATCAACTCCCCGTTTGTCATCGCGCAGATGCTGTCGATCATGAGCGTGCTTGGCGTTCTGCTCGTGACGGCCTTCGCAGCGGGTGCGGTCGTCCGCGATTTTGACACCGACGCCTACCAGCTCTTCTACACCAAGCCCGTGCGCGCGGTGGACTACCTCTTGGGTCGGTTCGCCGGAGGGACGTTTGCCGCGATCGTCTCGATCGGAGGTACCGCCGTCGGCATGGCCATCGGTACGTGGATGCCGTGGGTCGACAGCGAGCGTCTGGTGAGTTTCTCGTTCGCCCCCTACCTCCACACGATGGTTGTGTTCGTTGCGCCCAACCTCATCGTGATGGGCGCCATTTTCTTCACGCTGGCCACTCTCACCCGCAGAATGCTGTGGGCCTACGTCGGCGTCGCGGCCTTCTTTGTGTTGTACGTGCTGTCGCAAGCGTACGTGGGCGACCTCGACAACGATACGTTCGCCGCACTGGCCGACCCGTTCGGACTCGGCGCCATGCAGCTCGAGACGCGCTACTGGACTGCCGCCGAACGCAACGAATCCTTGGTGAGTCTGACCGGGGTGATTGGGCTCAACCGCGTGGTGTGGCTCGCGATTGGTGCGGCCGCACTTGGGGTGTGCGTGATGCGGTTTCGACTCATCGCGCCAGCCGCTTCGGGGTCGAAAGCCACTGCCCCCAGCGACGCCAAGGCTCAGCTCAACATGGCGATACCGCCCACCACGCGGAGGTTCGGCCCATCGGCGCAGATCCAACAATTCATGGTCGCCGCCCGCGTGGAGCTACGCGGGGTGATCACCAGCAACGCCTACCGCGTGCTCGCGGTGTTCTCGGTCGTCAACGTTTACGGCGGGGTCTACGGCACGACCAATGCGTTGTTCGGGACCCCCGTGTATCCGGTGACCGCGCTGATGGTCAACGTCGTCAACAACAGCATGAGCCTGTTCATGCTCATAGTCATCACCTTTCAAGCGGGCGAGCTGCTGTGGAAGGAACGCCGAGTCGGCCTCGCCGAGGTCTCCGACGCCACGCCCACCCCAAACTGGGTTCTGCTCCTGGCCAAGCTCACCGCACTATGGGGCGCGGTTATCGTGCTCTTGGGCGTCGGCCTCGCCACCGCGGTCACCCTCCAACTCCTCGACGGCTACACCGACCTCGAGTTCGGCCTGTACGCCAAAGGGCTGTTCGGCGTGCACTTGTTGGACTGGGCGCTGCTCTGTGTGCTCGCGGTCTTCTTCCAGGTTGCCGCCAACCACAAGTACCTGGGCTTTGGGTTGATGGTCGCGTTCTTCGTCGTCTCGGCCGTGCTGCCATCGCTGGACTTCGAGCATCTGCTGTACCGACCGAACTCCGTACCATCGGGGCCGTACTCAGACATGAACGGGTACGGCCACTTCGTCACGCCGATGGTGTGGCTGCGGGTGTACTGGGCGTGTTTTGCGGTCGCGCTCATCGCGATAGGCAACCTGTGGTGGCCACGCGGGACAGACACCCGCTTCCGCCTGCGGCTGACCGAGGCCCGGCGTCGCGTGACTCGATTCAACACGCTGCTGCTTGCGGTGACGTTGCTCGGGTTCGCGGCCAGTGGTGCCTGGATCTACTTCAATACCAACGTGCTCAACGACTACCGACCGGGCGACTCCGGCGAGGACGACCAACAGCGGTACGAGGAGAGTTACAAGCGTTACGAAGATCTGCCGCAACCGCAGATCATCGCCTCGGACCTTGACGTCGACATTTTCCCCGAGACCCGCCAGCTCGATATCGCGGGGCATTTCACGCTCGAGAACCGTACCGATACGACCATCGAGCGATTGCATGTTCGCATCGACAACAAGGCCCACGTCACGGCGTTGTCGCTCGACGACACCGCCAAACTTGAGGTCAACGATGAGAAGTTGGGGTACCGCATCTACCAACTCACGCCTGCGATGGCGCCCGGCGACCAAATGACCGTCGACTTCGATTTCACGTTCCGCGAAGACGGATTTCCGAACTCGGGCTCCAACCGAGAGATCGTGCAAAACGGCACGTTCTTCCACAACGACCGCTATGTGCCGCACTTCGGCTACGACCGAGATCTTGAGATCAGCGCCCCCAACGACCGCCGCGAACGCAATCTCCCCGAGCGTGTGCGCATGGCAGCGGTCGACGACGCCCACGGACGCATGACCACCTATATCTCGCGCGAGGCCACGTGGATCGACTTTTCGGCCACCGTCAGCACGAGCGTCGGGCAAACAGCGTTGGCACCGGGCTACCTCATCCGCGACTGGGTCGAGGGCGACCGCCACTACTTCCGCTACGAGATGGACGCCCCCATCCTCAACTTCTACGGGTTTTTGTCCGGTCGATACACGGTGGCACGCGACCGCTGGAGAGACGTGGAGATCGCCGTGTATCACCACGCGCCGCACGATCGAAACGTCGCGCGCATGATCGACGCGGTGAAGAAGTCACTGGACTATTTCACGACAAACTTCTCTCCCTACCAACACCGCCAACTTCGGATCGTCGAGTTTCCGCGCTACGCCGGGTACGCCCAATCGCTCCCCAACATCGTGCCTTACTCCGAAAGCATCGGTTTCATCGCCGACCTACGCGACCCGGACGACATCGACTCGGTGTTCTACATCACGGCTCACGAAGTTGCGCACCAATGGTGGGCGCACCAAGTCATCGGCGGCAACGTGCAAGGTTCGACGCTCATGTCCGAGACACTGGCGCAGTATTCGGCACTGATGGTCATGGAAAAGGAGTACGGTCGCGCCGCGATGCGAAAGTTCATGCGGCACGAACTGGACCGCTACCTGCTGGGCCGCAGTGGCGAGCTGCACCGCGAGCTCCCGCTCATGCTGGTCGAAAACCAGCCCTACGTGCACTACAACAAGGGGAGCCTGGTGATGTACACGTTGCGGGAGTACCTGGGCGAAGAAGCGGTCAACCGCGCTCTGGCGCAGTACATCCGCGACGTTGGTTTCCAGTCGCCGCCGTACACCAACAGCGTCGAGTTCGTCGAAGCATTGCGGGCCGTGACGCCCGCGAAGTTCGAATACCTCATCGAAGATCTGTTCGAGACGATCACGCTGTACGACAACCGGGTCACGGACGCCAAAGCCCACCAGCTGGCCGACGGACGATGGGAGGTCGAGCTGACCGTGACGTTGGTGAAGTTCCGCGCCGACGAGGACGGGGCTGAGTCGGCCACAGAGATCGACGACTGGATTCAAGTCGGAGCGCTTGACGCGGACGAGTTACCGATTGGGGTTCAGTTCACACACGTGGACGGCGAGACTTCGAGCATCACGTTCACGCTCGACGACAAGCCGCTGCGCGCGGGCATCGATCCACGCGCCGTGCTTGTGGACCGGAATCCGGACGACAACATGGTCCGCGTCGACATCGCGAACTGATGGTTCAGTGGAACAGCGCGCTGCCCTCGACGCCAACCGAGACACGCACCACCTCGCTGCCGAACAGCGCCGTTGCGTAGATTGAACACGGGTCAAAGCCCGCGCCATCCCCGAACGCAAGGCTCGCGGGCGATGAGATGCCTTCGACGACCAACTCGCCGTCGAGCAACGCTCGCGCGGCACCGTCCACGCGCCAGATCTCGCCGGGCAGGTTCGCCGCGACGTACACCATGCCGTCGGCGTCCACCGCGATACCATCGGGAGTCGAGCCCGGGCCCAGATGCATGATCTCGATCGCCGTGCTCTCGTCGGGGAGCCCCATCGCGTCGACATCGTAGCGGGTGAGTTGGCCATCAGCCGTGAACGTCGAGGCAACGTACAAGACGTCGCCGTCGGGGCTGTAGGCCATGCCGTTGGGCGAGGGCACATTCTCCAGGACGACTGATACCGCGCCATCCAGGGCCACGCGAAACACCCGCGTATCAAAGTCGTCGGACACGAGCGCCGCACCATCGGGGGTGATCGTCACAAAGTTCGGACTATCGATCATGCCCTCGGTGAGCAGGGTCGCGCTCCCGCGCGCGTCGACCAAGTACACCCCGCCGTCCGCCGCGCTCGGCACACCGAGCGAAGCGACGACAAAGCCGCCGCCTTGCACCGCCGCGAGCCCCAACGCGTAGGGCAACTCCGCGAAGGACTCGACGGAGCCCGACGCGTCGATCCGCCACAGCGTGCCCACGGTCGCGTCGATGGTCGTCGCGTACAGACTGCCGTCGGTGCCAAACGCGAGACCTTCGCTGCCCATCGTAAACCCGTTGTGAATGACCTGGGTGCTGCCGACATCGAGGTCATCCCAGCAGCCTTCAATCGCCCCCGTCGTGGAGGATGTACTGCCATCCGCGGCGGTTTCTTCGGTACCGGAGTCAGCGCTGGGTGTCGTCTCGGCGGCGCCCGTTGTGTCGGCGGACGTATCGGATCCTACCGTCGCGCCCGAGTTGGACGTGTCGTCGTTTGAGTCCGCGGGTTGCGTGTCGTCGCCGCAGCCGACGGTGGCGGCGACTGCTGTAGCGACAACGGTCAGTCGTACCAGGCCCGGGATGACGTCGATCGCTCGTACTCGCACCGCGGCACGGTACGCATCCGTCGCGCCGCGCTCAAGTCCGGGGTCTGGGACCGCCGTGGGGCCGCCTGACCGTGGTGTATTGTGGTCCCGCCGTGACCACATCAAGTTCGCCCAGGGGCGCGAGTCGGCGCTTGCTACAAGGGAGTTTGGCTCTGGCTACCGTTGCTGGTGGGCCGCTTGCGTGCGCGTCGGAAAGACCGGCTCGCGGAGAGACGCCGACTGTGGCCGCGAGCGACGACCTAAAACGGACGAGCGCCGCGGACGCCGACACGCTTGCGGTGCTGGTCACCGGTTTCAACGACTGGAAGGACCTTGGAGAGCCGCCCAACGTGTGGCGGTGCCGCGACAACCCAAGTTGCCGCTTGCTGGTGGGGGCCGCGACCTCGGACAAACCCGAAACATTCGCTGGTCCGCTCGTCGCACAACTGCGCGGCCGCGAGTTTGCAGGCAGCAAAGTGCAGTGGACCTTCGCGACGTTGCCCGTCACCTGGGAGGTCGCCGCAACCTCGACCGACTATGCAGCCTATGACGTCGTGGTGCATCTGGGCCTTGGGGTGTACGACCGGACCGACACCGTCTTTGTCGAGGACGGCGCGTTCAATCGTCGAAAGGGTACCGATGCGGCCGGCCGAAAGCTGGAGGCGGCGATCGATGCGACGCTGCCGCAGGACGTCCTGACCCCCGCGCCCCAGGCCGGCATCACGGCCAGCGTTCGGGCTGTCGACGGTAGGCAGTTCGGGGCGTACCGAGTTGAGGTCAAGGCCGCGCGTGAAGCCAATACGTACTTGTGTAACGAGACGCATTTTTCCGCGCTGCAGGCGGTAGCGGCCAGCCGTCGGGATCAAGGGCGACTTGAACGCGCGTACTTTGTGCACATTCCGTTCGCGCAGGACGAGGATTACGGGGTGCTTGCTGATGGGGTCGCGGGCGTTGTGGCGGCGCTTGTTGGGGCTGGGGCGGCCCGGCCGTAAGGGGGCGGGGTTTTTTGGAGTGGCCCGACCTCGACGCCGCTATCCGGCCGTCCCCGCGCCTGTCTCGATCTGGTCGCGGTCAACCGCGTCGCACTCTTGCGTCGCGAGACCTAACAGCGATTGTCGGATCGCGGCGTATCGTCTCGAGTCTCGCCCGCCTCCCTTCCACCCAATGAACCAGAACTTCTGGCTCGATGACGCAGTCGCGATTTCCACTGAGAGCATGTCTCCAAAATGTTCGGAACGACCGCCAAAACGTCCATCCAGTTCACTGCCTCGCGCGTCCACAAACGTCTCTCCGACCGACCTCAGCGCCGCCGGGTCGGCGGTGAGTTCGCAAACGACTAGGTCGCCGCGTTCAACTAGATTCGTACACGCGGGACAGGGAACGAACCACTGATCCTGATCCCCCCTCTGTCAGCATAGTTGAAGCCTCAGCGCGGCAGCTTGGAATGCCGCAAGTTTCGATAATCCACGGGGCGTGAAGAGACAGTAGAGGAAATGAAGGAATACTCGGAGACGGTGAAGGCGCGAATGATTTCGAGGCTGTTGCGGCCGCATGGCGTGTCGGCGGCGGCGCTATCGAAGGAGAGTGGAATCTCGCAGCCAACGTTGTCGCGCTGGCTCAAGGGAGCTGCCACTATCGAACCCGTGGCGAGCAAGCGCAAGCGGGGGATCGGTGCAAATGGGCAGACGGCGACCGAGGAGGTCTCGTCAATCACTCGCGCGGTGCGGCGCACGGGGGCCAATAAACTCGCGGTTGTTCAACGAGCATCGGGGCTTGAGGGCGAGGCACTGGGCGCCTTTCTGCGGCATGAAGGCGTCCACCTCGCGGAACTTGAGGAGTGGCGCAAGCTCGCTGAGGATGCACTCAGCGGTGCGAAGCGTCACTCACCAAGCAAGGAACTCCGACGGCTAAAAGCCGAACTGGCGCGGAAGGAAAAGGCCCTGGTGGAGACCGCCGTCTTGCTCGTACTCAAAAAAAAAGTGGAGGCGATCTGGGGGGACGGGGACGACGACACCGACTCGAGGAGCGACGGATGATCATCGAGTTCATCGACGAAGCAGTTGCCGCTGGTGCCGGACACAGCAAGGCTTGCCGCACGGTTGGGCTCGCGCCGACGACCATCAAGCGATGGCGCACCACTCCCGATGTGGAGGACAGGCGGCGTGGCCCGAAAACGAAACCCGCAAGCGCCCTGTCGGAGAAGGAGCGCAGCAGCGTCATCTCGATGATGAACGCACCGGAGCACAGCTCCATGACCCCTGACACGCTCGTGCCGTTCTTGGCGACACTTGGGCTCTACCTCGCCTCGGAGAGCACGTTCTACCGAATCGCGCGCGAGCAGAAGCTACTGAGTGCGCGCGGTCGAACTCGGCCGCGCAAGCATCGACGCCCTCGTGAGTTCGTGGCCACCGGACCGAACCAGGTATGGGCCTGGGACATAACGTTCCTCCCGATGATGGTGCGCGGCAGGTTCCTCAAGTTGTACGTCATCATCGACGTCTGGAGCCGGATGATCGTTGGCGCGAAGGTGCACGAACGTGAGGACGATGCTCTCGCCGCGACACTGATCGAGCAGTGCTGTGTCGAGCAAGACGTCCTCCGCAACCAACTCGTTCTGCACTCCGACAACGGTGGTGCGATGAAGGGGAACACGATGCTCGCGAAGCTCCAGCAACTTGGCGTCATGCCAAGCTTCTCCCGCCCTCACGTCAGCGACGACAACGCATTCGCCGAATCGGTGATGCGTACGATCAAGTACAACCCGGCATACCCCGAGCGTCCGTTTGCTGACCTCGCGGAAGCTGAGGCGTGGGTCGCCACCTTTGTGGCCTGGTACAACAACGAGCACCTGCATAGTGGCATTCGCTTCGTAACGCCATCGCAACGCCACCATGGCCAGGACATTGCGGTCCTCGACCATCGGCACAAAGTCTACCTGGACGCCCGTGCACGCCATCCCGAACGTTGGACTGGAAAAACGCGTAATTGGGCTCGCCCGACGACCGTGATTCTCAACCCGTCACCAGCAACGCGAAAGCAAACCGCGGCGATGTAACCAACCCAGAAATCGCTTCAACTCTGTTGACAGTTACCGAGCTCGGTCGCTCGGTCCGGGGCGGTTCCCGAAATTTGTCAGCGTTGGCGTGAGAGAACGCCTGTGTGTTTCGCGGACGTCGGCAGCAGCAAGAGTATCCACGACTGCGTGCGCCAAAATCGTCGTCCGCGTTACTGCACACCGAGATGGTCGCGAGGGCCTCGCTGTGGCCTATCCGCCGCCGCAGTCTCACCGCCTGTCTCGATCTGGTTGCGGTGCACCGCGTCGCATTCTTGCGTCGCGAGACCTAACAGCGACTGTCGGATCGCGGCGTATCGTTTTGAGTCTCGCCCGCCTCCCTTCCACCCATCGAACCAGAACATCTGGCTCGATGACGCAGTCGCGCTTTCGACCGAAAGCGTGTCCCCAAAATGCTCGGAACGACCGCCAAAACGTCCATCCAGTTCACTGCCTCGCGCGTCAACGTACGTTTCCCCGACCGATTTCAAGGCCGCCGTGTCGGCGGCGAGTTCGCAAATGACGAGGTCGCCGTGCTCAACTAGATTCGTACACGCGGGACAGGGAACGAACCACTGATCCTGATAACCGCGGTCTCCCCAGATGTACAATGCGCCACGTGTATCCTCGCCACCCGCCTTTGCGCCCCACAGGCGCACCATGAT
>JAESSZ010001092.1 GCA_016763875.1 Nannocystaceae bacterium | reverse complement strand
TGCAATGCAGGCTTTGCCCACGTCGAAACCGAGTACGTCTTGTTCCTCAATCCCGACGCGGTGTTGGAGCCCGATGCGCTCCGGGTGATGTTGGCGTTCATGGAAGCGCACCCGCGGTGTGGGCTGTCGGGCCCAGCGATGCTGTACCCTGGTGGCGGGTTGCAAGCGGCGGGCATGTTGCTGACGCCCAGCGGTGTCATCAAGGCTGCGGCCGGCCTAGGCTTGCGGGCGTTTCCTACCCGACGCGAGATTGAGCCGGGGTCCGCCCCCTTCATCACCAACTGGGTGTGCGGCGCGTGCATGCTGCTGCCGACCGCGGTCTATCGCGAGGTCGGCATGATGGACTCGCGCTTCTTCTTGTATTTCGAGGAAACGGATCTCTGCCAGAAGATTCGCGCACACGGCTACGAGATCTTCGCGCTGGGCGAGGCCGTCATCGGACACGAGGGGGGCGCGAGCGCCAAAGACAGCGGTCGCACTCTCAATGAAGGTTGCATCGCCGAGTTCTTCTTCGCGAGCCGCTACTACTACCTCACCAAGAACTTCGGGCGTGTGCCTGCGGTTGCGAGCGAGTTGGGCGAGTTGGCGCTGCTGGCGGGCCGAACACTTTTCGATCGCGCGCGACGGATGGATCGCAACTTGTTGAGAGAGCGCCTCGAAGGGCCCGTGTTTAGAGCCCCCAAGCGCCTGTAGGGAAGTCTGTGTCGTTGGCGTGACGTTGGCGTGACGCCAATGACACCCGGGTGACGTGCAGGTATTCGCGCGTGAGCGCAGCAAAGCTGTCGCGGGGCTGTCACATGGCTGACCAATGCGTCGGCTAGATCTGTCGCGATGCACAAACTCGTCGTGTTTGCCCTCGCCGCTCTCGCACCGCTGGCGTGTTCACGTGGTGGCCAGTCTGGGACGGAGCGAACGGTCATCCAGAACAAGGGTTCCGACACCTTGGTCAACGTCGCGCAGGCGTGGGCGGAGGCGTACGCCGTCATCGACGGAAACGTCGCCGTTGCGGTGACCGGTGGTGGCTCGGGTACGGGGATCTCGGCGATGATCAACGGCACGGTCGATATCGCCAATGCGAGTCGGCGAATGAAGGCCGAAGAGATCGCCGCCGTCAAGAGCAACGGGATCAATCCGGTCGAGTTCGTCGTCGGCATCGATGCGCTCGCGGTCTTCGTCCATCCCGACAACCCTCTCTCCGAGTTCTCCATTGAGTCGCTACGGCAGATCTACGGTGAGGGCGGGACTTTCGAGACGTGGAGTCAGTTGGGCGTGACGGTGCCGGGCTGCGCCAGCGACGAGATCGTTCGAGTCAGCCGTCAGAACAACTCAGGGACGTACGCCTACTTCCGAAAAGCGATTGTCGACGGAGACTTCAAACTCGGTTCGCGGGACATGCACGGCTCCAAGGACGTCGTGGATCTCGTCGGCAGCACGCCCTGCGCTATCGGTTACAGCGGACTTGCGTACGCGACCGACCGCGTGAAGATGCCGTGCATCAAGAAGGGAGATGGGGCCTGCATCGCTCCTTCGCGGACGACGGCGAGTGACGGGAGCTATCCGATCGCACGGCCGCTGCTCATGTACACGCGCGGCAAACCACAGGGCGCGGTCAAGGCCTACCTCGACTGGATTCTGTCCGACCAGGGCCAATGCATCATTCGTGACAAGGGCTACGCGCCCGCGTCCCCGGTGAGCTGCGCGTAACGCCGCCTATTTGCTACGCGACGAGGACCTGGCATGCGCTCAACGACACAGACACAGGCGCCTGATGCACGCGGTGTCGCCTGGTACCTCGACAAGGCGATGGCGTACTTGGTGTTTGGCGCGGGGGTCTCAGCGATCCTTTTGATCGTCGGCATCTTCGTGTTCATCACCAAGGAGGGCGTAGGTTTCGTCTGGGACACCGTCGACCTGGGCCAGTTCTTCGGCTCACCGGCCTGGCGTCCCACCTCCGACACACCTCAGTACGGCGCGCTGGCGCTCATCGCTGGCACAGCAAGCGTGACCGGGCTCGCGATGTTGATAGCGGTCCCATTTTCGCTCGGCGCCGCGATCTACATTGCGGAGTTTGCGGGCGGAACGCAGCGCGAGGCGCTCAAGATTTTGATCGAGCTGTTGGCTGCGATCCCCTCCGTCGTTTGGGGGTTCATCGGGCTGTCGGTTCTCAACCCGCTGATCATCGAGTGGTTCGACGTTCCGGTGGGCCTGGGCATCCTCAATGCGGGCGTGATTCTCGGGCTCATGGCGGCGCCGATCATGACGACGATCGCCGAGGACGCATTGCGTGCGGTGCCCGATGGCTACCGCGAGGCGGCCGAGGCCATGGGCGCCACACGGTGGCAGGTCACCTGGCGGGTGGTCCTGCCCGGGGCCAAGAACGGGCTCACGGCGGCGATCCTGCTCGGGGTAGGGCGCGGTTTCGGCGAGACGATGGCCGTGCTCATGGCCAGCGGTCACGCGGTGCAGCTCCCAGATGGGGTGTTCGATTCTGTCCGTGCGCTCACCGCCACGATCGCCGCGGAACTCGGCGAGACCGCGGTCGGTTCCGACCACTACCAGGCCTTGTTCACGCTCGGGATTCTGCTGTTCGTCGTCACGTTCGCCATCAACCTCACCGCGGATCTTGTCGTGCGCGGGATCTCCAACAAGGACTGATCGCTGGGGATACGCATGTTTCAGGCCACCGCACTCAATCGACGTAACGCGCGCATCGAGACCGGCATGCGCGTCGCCTATCTGGGGATGACGCTGATGCTCATCGTTCCGGTTCTTCTTGTGCTCGGTGTCCTCATCGACAAGGGGGCCCCAGCGCTGTCGTGGGAGTTCCTTACCGAGGTGCCTCTCAAAGGGATGACAGAAGGCGGCATCTTCCCGGCCCTGATGGGCACGGTCGCACTGGTGCTCGTTGCCTTGCTCGCTTCGGTGCCAGTCGGCGTTGCGGCCGCGATCTACCTCAGCGAGTATGCGCCCAATACATGGCTGACCCGGCTGGTGAATCTCGCGATTATTAACCTCGCGGGAGTCCCTTCGATCGTGCACGCGCTGTTCGGCGTCGGTGCGTTCGTGATGTTTTTCGGGTTCGGTACGAGCATTCTTGCCGCGAGTTTGACTCTGGCCGTGATGACGCTGCCCGTGGTGATCGTCTCGACCCGCGAATCGCTTCGCGCGGTGCCGCAGGAGTTTCGCGAAGCATGTTGGACCTTGGGGGCGACACGCTGGCAGACGATCTGGCGCATCGTGCTGCCCAATGCGATCAGCGGGATCCTCACGGGGGTCATCTTGGAGGTGTCGCGCACGGTGGGAGAGACGGCGCCCATCATGTTCACTGGCGCGGCCTTCTTCCTGCCGTTTCTGCCCCAGAGCGTGTTCGACCAAACGATGGCGATGTCGCTGCACCTGTTTGTGATCTCCACGCAGGTGCCCGACGTACCCGAAGCGCTGCCCTACGCGGTGGCGCTGGCCCTGATAGCGGTGGTGTTGGTGATGAACGCCGCGTCGATCGCGTTCCGGGTCGTGCTTCGTCGGAGAAAAAAATGGTAGCCGCGGTCCTAGCTGAATCTGTTGCGGGCGACGCGAAGATCGTCGTCAAGAAGTTCTCCGTGCACTACGGGGCCTACACGGCGTTGTCGGGGGTCAATCTCGCTGTGGCGCGCAACGAAATCTTCTCGATCGTCGGTCCCGCCAATGCCGGAAAGACCTCTTTCCTGCGGGTCCTCAATCGCATGGACGCGCTCACGAGCGGGATGCGTTACGAGGGCACCGTTCGTTTTGACGGCCACGACATTCGGAAGTGGCGAAATCTGTACGCGCTGCGGCGGAGGATCGGGGTGGTCTTCCCCTTGCCGGTCGGCCTACCACTGAGCGTGTTTGACAATGTGGCGATGGCCCCGCGTTTACGCGGTGTCCGTCACCGCGACGAACTCGAGGAGATCGTTGAGCGATGCTTACGGCGGGCAGCGCTGTGGGGCGAGGTCAAGGACCGGCTGACCGCGCTGGGGAGCCTGCTCTCTGGAGGCCAGCAGCAGCGTCTCACCATCGCGCGGGCGCTGTCCCAGGATCCTGAGTTGTTGCTGCTCGACGAGTTTTCGATTGCGATCGACCCGGTCACCACGATGAAGATCGAGGATGTGTTGCTTGAGCTCAAAAAGGAGATGACGATCATCATGGTCACCAATCTTGTCCAGCAGGCGCGCCGCATCTCCGATCGCATGGCGTTCTTCCACAAGGGTCGATGTGTCGAGGTTGGGGAGACGGCCGCGATGTTCGACGGTGACGTTCGGGACGAGCAGACGCTCGACTACCTGCGAGGGCGTTTTGGGTGAGACCCCGCCAGCGATCCGCACCGTGGGTCTGAACCTGTGGTACGGCGACTTTCAGGCGCTGAAAGACGTCGAGATCGAGGTGCCACGCGGGAGCATCACGGGAATGATCGGTCCCTCGGGCTGCGGCAAGTCAACGCTGCTGCGCTGCGTGACGCGCATCGTTGAGCGCGTTGGCGGAGTACGCACCACGGGCGGTCTCCAAGTGCTGGGCCACGATATCTACGCGCCCGATGTTGAACTCGTTCAACTCCGAAAACGGGTGGGCATGGTGTTCCAGCGCCCAAACCCACTGCCGTTGTCGATCCGAAACAACGTCCTTTTTGGGCACGCAATCCACACGACTTCGGTGCGCGGTGCCAAGGCCGAGCGACAGCAGCTGCTCGAGTCTGCGCTGAGGGAGGTCATGTTATGGGACAAGGTCAAGGACCGCCTCGATGCCCGTGCTATCGACTTGTCGCTCGAGGAGCAGCAAAAACTCTGCATCGCACGCTTGCTGCCGGTCAAACCCAGCATATTGCTGATGGACGAGCCATGCTCGGCGCTGGACCCCGACGGGACGGCGGCGATCGAGCAGCTCATTTGGTCGTTGCGCGGCGAGTACACGATTCTCATCGTGACGCACAACATGGCGCAGGCACGACGCGCAACTGAGCAATGCGCTTTCATGCTCGGCGGCACGGTCGTGGAGTACTCGAAAACCGAGACCATGTTTGCGTCACCGGCCGCCAAGAGAACCGCGGACTACATCGAAGGTCGGTACGGCTAACGGGGAAATCTTCGGCAAAAGGGGCGTCATGTGTGCACTTGGCCACTCTCGGAACCTTGTGTGCAGCACAGCGTACTATATGTAGGACCCTATGGCCGCAGTGCCAGATCCTGGCGTCAATATGCCCCGATTCTCGCTCGTCCCCTCCATCGTTACGATTCTCTGCGCCTCGTCCCTGCGTTCCCTGACGGGTGTCCGCTCGCTTGTGGCTGCGCGCTCATCGTCGGATTTGTGCCGATCGTGGCGCACGCGGCTCCCGTCGGCATCCCGCCGGTCGAGCCTTCGACGATTATTGGTGGGGCGCCTTCGCTGTCGTGCGCCTGGCCGTCCACCGTGTTTCTCGAGAACTGCACGGGCACGCTTATCCACCCCGAGATCGTGGTCTATGCCGCGCACTGTGGTGCCGACCGCGAGCGCGTGTGGTTTGGCGAAGACATCTCGAGCGGCGCTGCGCCCACGGGTGAAGGTTTTAGCGTGGACACCGAGTTCTGCATGGTGAACCCGGAGTGGGGGACCCTGACCGAGATTGGCCCCTCTCGTGCGGCCGACTTCGCGTTTTGCAAACTCGCCGAACCGGTGCTGGATGTACCGATCGTTCCGCCTGCCATGGGCTGCGAGACCACCGCATTGCTACCGGGCACGCCGGTGACATTGGTCGGTTACGGTGGTACCGACCAAGAGACCTTTGGCGTGAAGTTCCAGGTCGAGACGGTGCTTCACTATATCGACGACTGGGGCACTGCGGTGATCGGCGGGGGCGGACTGAGCCCGTGCGCGGGTGACTCGGGCGGTCCCGCGTTTGTGCAGCTGCCCGACGGCACGTGGCGCAGCTTCGGAATCGTGTCGGGTCCCAACTTTGGCAACTGTGGGGATGCGATGTGGTTTCCCACGATCTACTCGGCGGTGCCGTTCATCGAGGCCAACAGCGGGATCGATGTCAGTGCGTGCCATCAATCACACGGAGAGTGGAGCCCGAGTCCCGTGTGTGGCGGCTTCCCTCTCGAGCCGTGGGACGGTGCGGGCAAGTCCTGGGCGAACGGGTGCGCGGGCGGCCCTGGTATCGGGGACAACGACACGTGCGGTGCCGTCTTTGACGCGAGCGAAGACCTGGTCGCGCCTGGCGTGACAGTGACCGCGCCGGACGACCGCACTCGTTTCGACACGGAGGCGGGCGAGGACACGGTGCTCGTGCCCGTGGCGGCCGACGCCAGCGACGAACTCAGTGGCGTGGCGCGGGTGGAGCTGTTGATCAACGGTGGATTGGTGCCAGGGTCTCCGCGATTTGGGCCGCCCTACCAATGGCCGATCAACTTACCGAGTGGAACCTGGGAGATTGAGGCGGTTGCCATCGATTGGGCGGGCAACGAAGCGTACTCCCAGTCCGTCGTGGTGGGCGTCGATGAAGATCCTCCAGATCCAGAGCCAGAGCCAGAGGGCACGACCGATACGGGGACGTCGCTGGACTCTTCCGGCGGTGAACTTACGACGGCCGATGACACGAGTTCGTCGACCACGGGCGAGCTGGGTGACGGCACCGGAGGGTCGTCCGGGGGCGAGACTGCCGCGCAGTCTTCCGAGGGTGATGGCTGCAGCTGTCGCCAGTCCAGTCCGGCTGGGGGCGCCTGGGGTTTGTTGCTGTTACTCGGATTGATGCGGCGACGACGATGGGTCGCGGCTGCTCTGCCGTTGTCGCTCATGGGCGGCTGTGGCGACGACGTGCCCCCGTCGGCCGAGACCGGGTCGACGACCTCGTCCAGCGAAGCAACGACAGTCGTGGGCACGGAGAGCATCGTGACGCCAGTGGCGGAGTCGTCTTCGGGCGGGCATGACTCGACGACAGGGGCAGGCTCGGGGAGTACATCCGTCGCCAACGAGTGCGACGCGGGCACGGTCGACTGCGGCTGTCTCGCCGACTTCACGTGCGGCGAGGGGCTCGCCTGTCGGATCAATACGTGCGTTGCGTGCGAGGCGGGGACGCTGACGTGTCCGTGTGTCGAGGACGCGGGGACGCAGGCCGCAACCTGTGAGGCCGGTTTGCTCTGCTTTGGTGGCCTGTGCGCCTCACCGCAGCCGTGCCCGTTCCTCGAAAACGGCGTATGCGACGAGCGGCGTGGTTCCGGTTTGTGCCTGGACGGCACCGACAGCTTCGATTGCTGTGCGGTGACGCCCGACGTCTGCGAGGAGCGAAGCGCAGGCGGGCGCTGTCCCGAAGGGTCGGATCCTCAGGACTGTGAAAGCAGCAGCAGCAGTGGGACGGAGAGTGGCGGGACCACCTCCGACGGGGACACGGGCTCGACAGATTCAGGGGGAACTTCGTCGGGGTCGTCGGGGTCCAGCGACACCGAGTGATCGGATCCGGTCGGCGCCGCGTTGGCGAAGATGTCTCCACTGTCGTTGAGCAACGACATTCCTGCCCTACAGCGCGCTGCGTTTGGCAACGGTCGCCGCGCCAAGTCATCGGAATCCGTTGGTTGGCGTGCTGGCACTGGCCTTGCTGTTTCAAACAGCATGCGAACGCAGATCTCCACGACGATGACACGCAGCGAGATCTTCGCGGCGGGCACAGTGGATGCGGTCGATGCGCCCAACCAGCTGTCGCTGTCGGACCTGTCGCTGTCGGAGCTGTCGCAAGAGTTGCAGCGTGTCGAATGGCTGGGCGAGCCCGGCGCCGCTCCCTCTATGTCCAAGCACGCCCTCGGGCGCGGCGGTGTCGGCCACGCTGCCGATCACTGGACCTTCGAGGTCTCGCTCGTGGTGTTCGGCGCACTGATGGGGGTGGCGGCCTACTTCTGGACCGCCTAACTGTGCCAACATCCGCGGCCGACGATGTTGGAGCGTGCCGCCGTAGTCGCTGCCCTTGTGGGAGTCCTGTTCGGGCTCGGATGCCATCCCGGTCGAATAACCCCGGACCCACCCGATCCGCCCAAGAGCTTGGAGCACGCGGAGGTCGCGGAGGTCGCCAAGTTGCTGAACGACTTCGAGGTCGTGGTCGACACCCGTCGTCTTGAGGTCGAAGTCGCCGATGACGCGATGGCGCGCGCTGATGTGGCCGCGGCGCTGAAGATCGCGGTTAGAGGGACCCACTTCGATGTCATGTTGCACATGCGCGACGTGCTCGAGGCTCAGCCGCACCACGAACAGGTTCGGGACCTGCTGGATGCCATCGCCGACAGCAAGCTTCCGCTGCAGCCGGTTTACTACTCCGCCGAGCGCAAAGCGCTGGTCTTTCGACAGGCGTGGCAAAGCAACCTCATCGGGGTGCGTCCGTGGACGGCACACCATCTGGTCTACGCCTCGCACGACCAGGCGCCGGGTGGTCTCATCACGATGCTGGCGGACCAGGGCCAGCTGCTGGACTCGATCCGTACACGGCAGTGTTTGCTCGAGGGGCAAGCGCGGCTCGTCGAGGTCGCGGTCGGCTTGCTGGTCGAGGGGCACACGCTCCACGATGTCGACGTCCAAGCCGTCGTCCAGCCACCGGCTAGTTTCATTGGTGGTGAGATCGAGACGCCGTGCCCCGCGGGGGTACGCCTGCTGATGCTGCGCTACCAGGAGAATGGCTGGGAGAACGTTGCGGCCGCCGTACGCAAGCCGCCGGACTCCACAGAACAACTCCTGCATCCGGAGAAGATCGGCGTCGACTTCCCCGCCCATGTCGGGCTGCCTCGGTGGCCGC
>JAESSZ010001091.1 GCA_016763875.1 Nannocystaceae bacterium | reverse complement strand
GGATGCCGCCGCCATCACGACCGCCACTGGCGCCAGCATGCGAGACCTCCACGCGCATGACGGACTCGGCTGCGCCCGATCCAACGCTGAGCAACTTGCCCGACGGGTCACGTCGGACCCGAACGATCGCGTTGAGTTGCCGCCGGATATCGTAGTGCTCGGCAATGAGGGCGCCCCGCAACGTCGAGACCAGGAACGGCTGATCTTCCAGCACCGTCGTGATCACCAGACAGTCGGCGTCGTCCTCGTAACGCAGATCAACGAGGATCTCGTTCTTCGCCCGCCGACGCATCGCATGCAGGACATGCTGGAACTGCTGGACCAGTCGGGGTCCCGTCGTGCCGCGCAGATCTCGAATGTCAACCGAGGTGAGCACCGCCTTGGCGAACGCCCCAAGTTGCTCCCGATCGGTATCCTCGCTGGACGGGGTGAAGGTTGCGACGTGCTGCTGAACCTCGGTGATGAGGCGACTGCTGAGCTGACGCGGCGACATGCCTACGCACCATCCCGCACCCGCCAGCGAGACGCAACGATGTTCGGCGCCAGCCGCCGCCACGCTTCTCACACCGCCCGCACGTTAGTGCAGGGCCGTGATCGCCATCGCCGCCAAAAGCAGCGCACCAAAAGGGCCGGCCAGGGGCCAAACCATCGCCAACTGGGACGGACCCAGGTAGGGCCGGGCCGGGGGACTCCAGGGTGCGGTGGCCATCACGAGGACTATCGTCACGGAGCCTCCTGAACTTCAGCCGCCGCAGCGACCCTAGATGGGCCCCCAGGGTGTGCATCGACTTGCACGCGGGACACAATCCGCTTCAGGGTCGCGGGGCCGATCCCCTTGACCCGCCGCAGGTCCTCGACCGCCTCAAACGGCCGCGCGGCGACGATGCGGCGACTAAGCGCGGGGCCGATCCCCGGTAGACTCTGCAGCGCCTCGAGGTCAGCGCGGTTGATGTCGACCGAGAGCGCCAACACGCGCATGAGTTGGGTCCCAGACCGCGCGCGACACTGAGCATCGAGCACCGTGCCGGGCGGCGGCAGGTGTAACTCCGGGCAGGCTCGGGCCAGAGCATCCGCCCGCTGCGAGCCGCACACCAGTTGGCCATCGATGATGAGAGCATCCGCGCAGCGCCGCACGTGACTGCGCGGTGGATCCGCCGTTGCCCCAGCGGTCACCAGCGCCCCGACGACGACCAGCATCGCCAGTGGCCCCCACGCGGCGCGGCGCCCGGTCACGCTTGGTCCGGCGCCGAACCCACGGCTGAATCCCCAGCCGAATCCCCACTGGGCTCGACCGGCCCGGCGAGGCCAAATCCGTCGTGTAACGCGCGCAGCGCCAACTCCCCGTAGCGTTCGGCCACCGCCACGGAGATCTTGATCGTGGAGGTGGTGACCATGTCGATGTTGATGCCCTCTGTGGCGAGGATCCTGAACATGCGGGAGGCGACCCCCGCGTGGCTGCGCATCCCCAAGCCAACGAGCGACACCTTGCAGATCCCAGGGTCGGTGACGACCTTGTCGCCGCGCGCAGCCAACAGGGCTTCGGCCTCCGCGAGGTCGGACTCGGGTACGGTGAAGCTCACATCCGTATGCCCGGCGTGGCCGGCGTTTTGGATGATCATGTCGACCACGATTCCGGCTTCTGCCAGGGCTTCGAACAGCCCAGCAACGGTGCCCGGTACATCGGGGAGGTCAACGACCGTGACTTTGCCTTCATTGCGGTCGAGTGCAACTGCCGAGACGACAACCGATTCCATGCTTTCTTCCTCCGGCACGATCATCGTGCCCTGCCCTTGATGTTCACTGCTTCGCACATGAATCGGGACGCCAAAACGCGCCGCGACCTCCACCGAGCGCAACTGCAGCACCTTGGCGCCCACGCTCGCCAACTCCAGCATTTCTTCGAAGCACAACCGGTCGATCTTGCGTGCGTGCGACACCACCCGCGGGTCTGTCGTGAACACACCGTCGACATCGGTCAGGATCTCGCAAACATCGGCCCGTAATGACGCGGCCAGCGCGACCGCCGACGTATCACTGCCGCCGCGGCCGAGCGTCGTGATGTCGCCACCCGGGCTGGTTCCCTGGAAGCCCGCGCACACGACAATGCGACCGGCCGCCAACTCGCTTCGGATCCGCGAGGTCTCGATGTCGGTGATGCGTGCGTGCGTGAACGCGTCGTCGGTGCGCATGCCCAGCTGATGTCCCGCCAGTGACACGGCCTGACCGCCCGCTTGATGGATCGCCATCGCGAGCAGTGAGGCGCTGACGTTTTCTCCGGTGGACACCAGCTGGTCGAGCTCGCGGTTGTGCGCCTGACCACCTTTGCGCGGCGCGACCCACGGCCCCTTGTGGGACGAAGCACCGTCGAGTTCCGCCGCTGGCTCGGCGAGGGCGTTGGCCAGCGCTATCAACCGGTTGGTCTCGCCCGACATTGCCGACACCACCACGACCAGTTCGTTCCCGGACGCGACGACCCCCAGGCAACGTCGCGCACACCGTCGGATCCGATCAAGGGTCCCGAGGGACGTGCCGCCGTACTTCTGGAACACCAACATGGTGATTGCACGAGGGTTTTAGCAGGCCCGGCGCGCGCCTTGGGTAGTCGACCCAGACCGCGACCCGTTGCAGCATTCTCGCCGATTCTCAGGCGCGGCGTCAGGTGTCCCGCCAGGTGTCCCGCTAGGTGTCCCGCTAGGTGTCCTCGTCACCAACCCCAACCTCTCCGTCGCGTGATGGGAGGATGCGGCCGCCGAACAACGGCAGCTGGGGAACGCGTTCGTTCTTCCGGGCTGCGGCACGTGCGCGGCGGGTGTCGTGTTCATCCAGCAGGATGTCCAGGGCGTCGTGGCAGCCTGTGCAGCCCGTGCCCGCCTCGCAGCGCTCACCGATCTGCGCTCGCGTTCGGGCCCCCCCGCGGATCGCGGCCTCGATCTGCCGCTGCCCAACCAGGAGGCACTTGCACACCAGCGCATCGCGCCGCCGCCTCGGTCCAGACATGCAAAGCCGGCATAGCCCAATCTGGACCGCCACGTCCATCGCCTCTGCCCAGCCGTCGCACGCGTCGTTCAGCCCGCGTCGTTCAGCCCGCGTCGCCCGAGTAGATCGGCGCCGCAGCCTCGCGGCGGGACAGCGCCGTACGGAGCTGCGGATGACCCTCAAGGTCGGGATCGACGGCGACAAGCGCCTTGGCGGCCGTCCTTGCCGCAACCAGCATCCGCGTGCCCTCGCCGCCAAAGCCAGAGAACCGCAACCGCGGGACCCCGGCCTGGCGGGTGCCGAACATCTCGCCAGGACCGCGAAGGGCAAGATCGCGTTCCGCCACCACAAACCCATCGTGCGTCTGCGCCAAGATCGAAAGCCGCGCCGCAGTCTCCGACCCCTTGCCCGCCGCCGTGTGCACGAGGCAGGCGCATGGTCCACCGCCTCGCCCAACCCGCCCCCGCAGCTGGTGCAGCTGCGACAGCCCAAAACGTTCGGCGTGTTCGATCAGGATCAAACGGGCGTCCGGCACATCGACACCAACCTCGATGACCGTTGTCGCCACCAAGACCTGCGCCTCGCCGAGACGGAAGCTCTCCATGACCGCCTCTTTGTCGGCCGAAGACATGCGTCCATGCACGAAGCTCACCCGGTGCTCCGGCAGCATCGCGGCCAGCGTCGCCGCGGTCGCCTCAACATCCGACGCCTGCACCGCCTCGCTCGCCTCCACCAATGGGCACACGACAAACGCCTTGTTCCCGCGCCCAACCGCGCCCACGAGGACCGACCGCGCCCGCGTGAGGCCAGGTTTGCCATGGTAGACGCGGGTCACCGGCGGCGTACGGCCTGGCGGCATTTCGTCGATGACGGAGACTTCCAATTCTCCGTACGCCGACAACGCCAACGTCCGCGGGATCGGGGTGGCGGTCATCACAAGCAGATGCGGGGCGTCGCCCTTGTCGCGCAGCGTCGCTCGCTGCTCGACCCCAAAGCGATGCTGCTCATCCACAATAGCCAGCGACAGTTGCGCAAAGTTGACGTCACCCACGATGAGCGCGTGCGTACCCACCAAGATGTCGAACTTCCCCGCCGCAAGCAGCGACAGCATCGTCATGCGTTCCGCGCGTCCCACCGCCCCCGTCAGCAGTGCGACCTTGAGACCCGCGCGCTCACACCAGGGGGTGAGCGTCTTGAGATGCTGCTCCGCCAGGATCTCGGTCGGAGCCATGAACGCGGTCTGTCCCCCCGCCTCCGCCACCGCTAGCGCCGCCGCAAACGCGACCGCGGTCTTGCCCGACCCCACGTCCCCTTGCAGCAGACGCAGCATCGGCTCACCCGCGTGCATGTCGCGGGCGAGGTCTTCGATGGCGGTCCATTGGCCCCCGGTGGGTTCGAAGGGAAGGCATGCGCGCAGCCGTTCACGATCCCAAGCGTCCTCGGGCACCACGAGTCCGGCGCGACCACGGCAGTACTCGTCGCGGTGGCGGGCAAGCGACAACTGCAGCAGAAAAAACTCCTCGAACGCCAGCCGTCGGTGCGCTGGGGAACGCGCCTCGGCCAGCGCAACAACTTCGGCCTCGGACAGCGCAGCCTCGGGCTCGTGCAAGGCCGCGAGCGCGTCGGAAAGCGGCGGCAAGCCGTGCGTCTCGGCGATGTCGGCCGGCAGGATATCGATAAGCCAACCGTGGTCCCGACCATGTTGCAGCGCACGCGCACACGATCGCGCCAGCACCTTGGGGCCCATCCCGTCCACCACCGGATACTTGACCATGATCGCAGGCGGCGGACTGTCGGGCGTGTAGACATCCGGGTGCACCATGCTCGGTCGATCGCGGAAACGTTTGACCGGTCCGACCAGCGTCACGGCGTCCCCGGTTTCCACACGGTTGCCCAAACCTCCTCGATGAAACCACCGCGCTTGCACGCCGCAGCCCGTTTCCGTCTCCACCTCCAGCGTGGCCATGTACCGCCGTGAAAAGAACCCCTGCTTGAAGCTGACAATCGTGCCGTGCACGACGGCGGTCTCCCCGTCGGCCACGTCTTCGACCCCCTGCGGACTGCGCAGGTCGTAGTAGCGAGTGGGCAGCGTGTACGCCAAGTCCTCCAGCGTGTGCAGCCCACGGGCGGCAAGTTTGCTCGCGATCGTCGGGCCGACACCGCTCAAGACGTCACAGGCAGGCGCGACCGGAAAGTCATCGTCAGGCGGCTCGGAGACCGCGGGCGTCACCGTCTTCTTTGCGCTCGTCTTCTTCGCGCTCGTTTTCTTGGCGGACGTCTTCTTTGCGGATGTCTTCTTTGCGGACGTCTTCTTCGCGGATGTCTTCTTCGCGGATGTCTTCTTCGCGCTCGTCTTCTTCGTCGCTTTGGCCTCCGGCTGCGGGGTCACCCGTGCCGCACCGACCGCGACCATGCGGCGGGTCGATCGCTTGCGTCCCGGGGCAGGCGTGTCCTGGGCAACCCAAGACATGCTGAGCCTCATCGCCTTGGCGACCACGACGCTCCGATCCTGGCGGCCTAGACCGTCGAACGGGGCCAACGCGTCGGACAGTTCGAGCCACTGGGGCGCGTCGGGCGGTGAAGCGGCCCCCGAATCTGCGCCCATACTCCCCAGCAACGCCGCCACGAGGGTCCGGAGACGCGGCCCGAGTTCGGGATCTGCGACCCCCGCAAACCCGTCCGCCGATGCTTCGCCCAAGGCCGCCCGTAGTGCGGTCAGGGACGCGCGTTCACTGGCGGACGCAGCACTGGAGGGCACAGCCGTATCCCACCGGGTCGCCCACTACGCAGGCGGGATGAACGAGAACCGCAACTCGTGGTCGCACAGGCGATACACGGTGCCTTCTTCGATCTTGTGGTTGTCCACGCGCTCGCCGTTGAACTCCACGCCATTGGTGCTCTCGAGGTCTTTGATAAAAAAGTCCCCGCTGCGGCGCACGATTGCGCAGTGGCGTCGCGAAATATTGGCGTCCTTGATCGGAAGGTCGGAGTACTTACTGCCGCGCCCGATGATGAACTGGTCCTGATCGACGGCGTAGCACTGCCCCTC
>JAESSZ010001090.1 GCA_016763875.1 Nannocystaceae bacterium | reverse complement strand
TGCCGGATACGCTCCCCCGCAACCCGACGGTTGGGCAAGCCCAGCCCCAGCCCAGCCAGTAGGACCACCGATGCAGCCACAAAACCCACAGCCGCCCCAGGGTCAGCAACCGCAGCAGATGCAGCAGCCGCAAGGTCAGCAACCGCAAGGTCAGCAACCGCAGCAGATGCAGCAGCCGCAAGGTCAGCAACCGCAGCAGATGCAGCAACCGCAGGCGGCGCCAAACGTGGCGGCGTCTGGCGAGCAAGTCTTGTACGAAGGTGTTCGCCGACACAGTGCGTCGTGGTGGGACTACACCCTGTGGATCCTGGTCATCGCGGTTGGGAGTACGGCGGGCGCGTTCTTGCAGCGCATCGCGTTTTTCTCGGAGTTGCCGCTGTACCTTGTCGGGCTGATCGGTATCCCTGGGATTCTATTCGCGTACCTCCGGCACATCACGACCAAGTTCAAGGTGACCAACCGCCGGGTTGAGTTCGAGCGTGGCGTTATCAGCAAGGATGTCGACAGCCTCGAGCTGTGGCGCGTACTGGACGTGCGCTACCAGCAGACCCTCGTTGACCGAATCCTTAGAAACGGGACCATCACGCTGATCGGTACGGATCAGTCCGACCCGGAGTTGAAGATGCACGGACTACCGAACCATCGGGCCCTGTTCGAACAACTTCGTGACGCGGTTCAAGCTGCGCGTTCGCGGGGCCGCCCGATGGAACTCGTTGGGCAAGACGGCTTTGGCGAAGACGCAGGGATGTTCTAGCCACAGGCTCCGAGGCCGCGAGCACTGGACGGGACCTACTCGTTGGGCTGATCGTCGCTGTCGCCAAGGAGTTCGGCGTTGTGCTTGACCTCTGCTGCGGTCAACGCCCGCGAGTAGATCGCGGCGTACATCACCGACCCCTGGACGGCGCGGCCGCCCGTGTCGCGGTTGCCGATCGACAAAAAGTGTGCGGAATTGACGGTAATCGTGTCAGGCGCACGCTGGGCGTTTGGCGGCATCTGTAACGTGCCGTTGACGAACAACTGAAACGGGTCCGACGGGCTGCTCACATCGATGACGACCGTGTAGACCCGACGCATGCTGTCGAGGTTGACGCTCCAAACCGCTTGGCTGTTGCTTACCTCAGTCCGGAGGTAAAGGCTGTCGAGGTCACTCGCGGAGATCGCGAACGAATGCTCGGAGTCGTTGGCTCCCACGTGAACGAAACGCGAGCCTGCCGAGGTCACCGCGTCGACGCTTGCAACGAACTCGATGGTTAGCTCAGTCGAGGAGTCGAGGTCGGCGACCTTGCTTCCGCCGACCGCAGCCATGACCCGTGCGTTGTTCTGGGTGTTACCCCAACTCAGACCCTTGCTGCCGTCAAGTTGCACGTACGACGGATCGCTGCCGTGCCGCGTGATCTCAAGGTCGAAGGTCGGGACGGGCGCATGGTCGAACACCACAGCGTCATTGGCCGGTCTCACGTCCATGAACTCGTCGAGGTAGTAGCGGACCACCACGCCATCGACCACCAGTCCGTCAGGCAACGTGGTCGTGGTACCGGTCGAGCTTCCGGTCTCAGGGCCGGATGTCGTTGTGTCGCTCGTACCGCCGTCTGAGGTCCCTGCAACGACCCCGCCGGTCGTTTCGTCGCTCGGTTCCGCGTCGGCAGTTGAAGTTTCGGGACTCCCGCCCGTCGATGGGTTGCCCTCCGTCGCGTTCGTCGGGGTGCCCACGGAGTTGGCCGACGACGCGCCGTTGGACCCATCGCCCCCAAAAGTGCACGCAGCGGTCAGCGCTCCGATGCATACAAACCGCTGCATGGCGGCAGGATACCCCGGAAGAGCCTACGCCGAAGCTATCTGCCGGACAATTTCGTCGGCGGCTAGGGCGACGTCGGACGCTGTTGTGATCGGACGCCCGACCACAAGATGAGTCGCTCCGGCGCCGATCGCAACGGCTGGGGTCATCACGCGTTTCTGGTCACCAATGTCGGCGCCAGCGGGCCGAATCCCCGGTACAACCTTGAAGAGGTCGGGTGCCGCTTCGCATACGCGCGCAAGCTCTTGTCCGCTGCACACGACCCCTGCACAGCCCGCTTCTCGAGCACACTCGGCGCGCATCGCCACGAGGTCCGCGGCACTACGTGTGTGTCCCGCCTCGCGGCACGCCTGTTCGTCCTGGCTCGTAAGCACGGTGACCGCCAAGATCCCAAGGTCCTCGCCGGCTTCCTCGACGCAGGCTTTTAGGTGTGCGATGCCGCTGCCCGCGTGCACGGTGATGAATCGAGCACCGAGGGTGCGTGCGCTGCGGATGGCCCCGCGCATCGTATTGGGAATGTCATGGAGTTTGAGGTCCAGAAAAACCTCGAGTTCTGGGAACTGCTCCCGCACTTGTCGGATGACGGACGGACCCTCGGCGACGAATAGTTGGAGCCCGAGCTTCAGCATGCCGACGTGACCTTCAAGCCGGCTGGCGAGGTCAAGGGCGGCGGTAGCGGTGGGTACGTCGATGGCCGCGATGAGGCGGCCTTTCGCAGCGTCCGTCGTCATGTCCGAGGTTGTAGCTTGCGCCGCGATCCACGGGCAAGCTTGGCCGCGTGACCGATCCCCGTGCTTCGTTGTTCGAGCTTCTCGAGGCTGCCGTGGCCGACGGCGTGTTCCCGGGCTGTGTCGCCGCGGTCTGGCACGCGGGGTCGATCCTCTACGAAGAGGCTCATGGCAAGCAGGCGACTCACTCCGACTGCAGCACGTTCGGCCAAGGCGTCGAGCGCGGGACCGTGTACGACCTCGCCTCGCTCACAAAGGTTATCGCGACGACGACCCTGGCCGCCCAGCTGGTGTCGGCGGGCCGATGGTCGCTGGACCAGCCCGTGCCGTCGCCTTGGGCCTCGGCGTGTCCGGGCGCGACGTTGGCCGATCTACTCGAGCACAGCAGTGGTCTGGCGGCGCACCGCGAGTACTTCACAATGGTGGAGCCGTTCGACGCGGAAAAAGTGCTGCATCACGTGATGCAGACGCAGGTTGCTTACGAGCGGGGGACCAAAGCCGTCTATAGCGACCTGGGGTTCATGGTGCTCGGCGCTTGGCTCGAGCGTGAACTCGACAGCCCGTTGGATCTTGCCTTTGCGGATCGAGTCGCATTTCGTCTCGCGCTCGAAGGGAGCCCGCTGCCCGCGTTGGCCTACCGTCGTCTATGGAGTGAGTCCGCGCTGAAGTGGGATCTCGAGCGACGCATCGCTCCGACGGAGATCTACGCGTCAGCGCTGCACCCCGACGGTGCGCCTTCCCACTTTGACGTGCGGTCGCAGCGTGCCGCGCTCGCCCATGGTGCCGTGCACGACGACAACGCGTACGTGATGGGCGGTGTGGCCGGGCACGCCGGGCTTTTTGGTACCGCGGCGGCGGTCCTGGAGGTGGCGATCGCATGGGCCGAAGGGCGCGTGCCGGATGTCGACCTCGCAACCCGAGATCGTTTCTGGAAGCCAAGTACCGTTCCCGGATCCACGCGACGTCTGGGCTGGGACGGGACACCTGGCGATGGCAGCGGAAGCACGGGGACCTCGATGTCCGCAGACGCGGTAGGACATACCGGCTACACGGGGACCAGTGTTTGGATCGACCCCGCGGCGAAGGGCGGAGCGCTGGCGTGTGTGCTGCTGACGAACCGAGTGCATCCCGTGCGCACCAACACCACGATCAAAGCGTTTCGTCCTCGCTTCCACGAGGCGGCCGCGAAACTCCGCTGATTCGCCCAGTTGCCGCTAGTCCCCGTAGTTGATCCAGCGCGCCTGGGTCCAGTCGTCTGCCGCGCCCGGCTCAACCGCGCCTGCGTAGCTTGTCTGCTCGAAACCGGCGTCGAGCTGCACGCCTGCATCGACGGCGGACGAGTCCTGCGCGGGGGCAATATCGGGCGCCCCCCACTGCGTTGATGGAATGACCGCCTCGCTGTCCAGCACGTTGGTTTCCGTCAGCCACGCGGCGAGGTCCGCCGCGCTCCACATCGTCGCCGCGTCGCCTTCACCCACGCCGACCCCGTTGTGGCCGGACATAAGGTTGCCGGCGAGCACGATCCCGCCCGACTCCGCACTCGCCTGGGTCTCGGCGTGGGTCATCAGCACGACTTCATTGGTTACATCGGCGAACACGGAGTTCCGAATGAAAGCCTCGGTGCCTTCCTTCAGGGTCATGCCCTTGCTCTTCTCGCCTGATGCGCCAGAGCCAATACAAGTGAGGTTGGCGATCGACGGTCCCGTGGTGGGCGTCGCGGTAAAGTCGGTCCCCTGGTTGGACCACTCCAGACAGTTATCGCCGACCGTTGGGTCCTGATGAATGAAAACGTGCTGGAGCGAACCGCGGAACCCTTCGTCGCAGTCGATGCTGTCGTCTGCGGCGCCGGTTACCACGACGTGGGTGAGGTCAAAACCGCCGCCAAACATCTCGATGCCGTCGTCCTGGCCCATGTGCACCTGAAGATGGTCCACATGCGTGTCGCTACCGCACGCATAAAACGTGACGCCGTTGAGTTCGTTGCCGGCTGAGAGCTCGAAGCCCGCCCACTCCACGCGAAGGTACGAGATCGATCCGCAGTTGTGTGCGGCATCCGTCCCACCGTAGCTGGGCGGAGTTGCAAATCCCTCGGCCGCGCCAACGCCTGCGCCAAGGTTGATCGGCGCATCACCGATAAGTACCAGTCCACCCCAGTCGCCGCGGTTCCGCTCTCCCTCCGGTAACGCCGACGTCATCACGACCGGCGCATCCTCGGTGCCCAGCACGGTAAGGGAAGCGTCTTGGTCGATGACCAGCGCGCTGCCGCCTGCGCCCTTGACCGTCGTTCCTGAGTCGATCTCAAGCGTGCCGCCGTGCACGAAGACCGCCGCGGAGAGCAGATAGATCGACTCGCACGTCCAGTGCGCGCCGCCTTCGATGTCGCTATCGACGACGATGACAGGCGCGTCAGCGTCGTTGGGATCGGCGCAACCATCGGGGACGCCAGGGTCGCCATCGTCAGGGTCGCCATCGTCGACACCGTCGTCGTGCTCTGCACCGCCGCTGTCGTGCACATGCCCGTCAGCGTTGTCGCCGTTGTCATCGTCACCGTTGTCATCGTCACCGCAGGCTCCCACAAGGGCTATCGAGGAGGCAGCCACAGAGTTGAACACGAAGCTATAGAAACGTTTCATCTTGATTGATCCTGAAGAGCCACGTCCGTCGTGGCGGGTTGTGACTGCTGGTATGGCCGACCTCAGTCACAACTCGACGTCGTTTGCGGCAACTGTGCGTGACGACTTTGTGGCAGCCCCGACCTCGCTTCGGTTCAGAAGGTGTACCCAAGCCCCAGCTTGACGCTGGTCCCGAGCCGCACTCGATACGTTGTCGCTCGCCCGCGCCCTTGCGTAAACCTCCGCGGCCAGTTGAGCGCGTTGTCAACGGACAGCGAAAGCGTCATGCCGGGGTAGACCTCCTGGCCAAAGACGAGGTCCACAAGATGTCGCGGCTCCTCGTAGATGTCGGGCAGCCCTAGGCCACTCACCTGGTCGATGCGTCGGCCGAACGAGTTGTAGAGCACACGAAGGTTCGTTCCGTGCGTATTGGTGTAGTCGATGTATGTGTTCACGACGAACGGAGACTGACCTTGCAGCGGGCGGCGCGACTCCGTCGAGACGTTCAGCGTGCCTTCGCAATCCGCGTCCGCAATGTCGCACGCTGCGTCCGACAGGCGCACCTGCGAGTGGATGTACGCGAAGTTAGCCCCCACGGAAAAGGGAGCCAACGCCTTGGCCGCGAACTCAAGGCTCTTGCGAAACTCGAGCTCGAACCCGATGTTGTAGGCCCGCTCGGCGTTCGAGAAACTCGCGAGGCCGGAAGAGCGAGCGAAGACGACGCGCTCGATCGGCTTGTCGAATCGCTTGTAGAAAACCGACGCGGCAACGACCTCGGTCACCGAAGGAAACCACTCCCAACGGGCGTCCGCGTTCCACACCTTGGTGGAGACGAGGTCCGGATTTCCGATCACGCTGAACGCTCCCACGAAGTCCGTGAACTCGAACTTCGCCAACTCCCGAAACTCAGGGCGCGCGAGGGTTCGTGTTCCCCCGAGGCGAATGTTCATGTCAGACCTTGGCGAGAATATGAACATGGCCGCAGGGAGTACGTCGTGGTCTCTCACGCCCGCGCCGTCGAGGTCCGCTCCGCTGTCGAATGGATCGAACGGTTCGACACGGATATCGCTAGCCTCGAAACGTGCGCCGCCTGCGATTTTGAACCACCGCACGATCGGTAGTTCGAGCATTGCGTAAGCCGCGTACAGGCGCTGGGACGCCCGATAGTTGTCCTGCGGCTGCGTCCCCTCGGTGATGAAGAACGGCTGGCTGTCGTTGGGTGATCCGCCGCCGATCGATTCGGGAGTCAGCACATCCCCCGTACCGTTGGGGAGCTCAAGGCCGTTACCCGTATAGGCAAATCGACGGGCGTTGAACTCGCGTTGCTTGCCCTCCGCCCAGATCCCAGTCTTGAACCGCGAACCGAGTTGTCGCCACTGCTCGAAGGGCAAGGAGAGATTCGCCGCGCCGCTCTCGGTGTGGTCCTCGAGACGCAGAAAGAGAAGCTTGCCTCCGCCGCTCGTTGGGTCCAGGCCGGGCGTCCCCTGGGCACCCTGAGTGAACAGCATGTCGCGAATCGAAGGGTCGTCTCTCCGGGCCTGCGCGTAGCTGCCGAACCAATCCAGGCGCAGCTCGTGCGCCCC
>JAESSZ010001089.1 GCA_016763875.1 Nannocystaceae bacterium | reverse complement strand
CTCGGTGATACGGTAGCGACCCGAAAACGCGGAGTTCCGTGACAGAAGCGCCTGATACCGAGGAAACGCCCGAGCTCCCAGACATCGTTTCGCTGCTGCCGCTGCGTAACTCGGTGCTGTTCCCGGGCTCGATCATCCCCATCGACGTCGGTCGAGCAAAATCGGTCAAGTTGATCGAAGAAGCTATTGCGACCGAACGACCGATCATTGGCATCGTGACCCAAAGGGAGGCGCGCACCGAAGATCCGGGTGAGGACGACCTTCACCGCACGGGTTGCGCCGCGCGGATCCTAAAGGTCATCAAACTCGCCAAGGACAACTACTCCGTGATCCTGCAAGGGGTGATGCGGATCCGCATCGAGGAGTACAGCGCGCACGAGCCGTTCATTCAGGCGCGTGTGACCGAAGTGGCCGACGTTCGGTCCGGCTCCGAGGTCGAACGTGACGCGTTGGTCGCCAACATCAGCGAGACCGCCAAGAAGCTGATCTCCCTGGTGCCCGAACTGCCGCGAGAGGCCGCCGCGCTGCTCGACAGCGTGACGGATGCCGGTCAGGTCGCAGACCTCGTTATCTCGAATCTGGACATCGAGCCGCACGAGAAACAGGATGTGCTTGAGTCGTCTGACGTGACCGAGCGGCTGCGCAAGGTCCTCACGCTGCTGACCCGACAACTTGAGATCCTCAAGGTCCGGGAACGTATCAACTCGCAGGTCCAAGAAGAGATGGGCCACAGCCAGCGGGAGTACGTGCTGCGGCAGCAGCTCAAGGCGATCAAGGGCGAACTCGGCGAGATGGACGAGGACGCGGGCGACGCCGAGGACTTCTCGGAGAAGATCGCCGAAGCGAAGATGCCCGAGGACGCCGAGAAGGTTGCGCTCTAGCAACTGGATCGTTTGCGGCAGATGCAGCCGTCGTCGGCCGAATACACGGTGACTCGGACCTACCTTGAGTGGCTCGTCGAGCTGCCCTGGTTCAAGACCACCGAAGACCAGATCGACATCCAGACGGTGCGAGAGGTCCTCGACGAGGACCACTACGACCTTGAGAAGGTCAAGAAACGCATCCTTGAGTACATGGCGGTGCTCAAACTCAACGCCAGCAAGAAAGGGCCGATCCTGTGCCTTCTCGGTCCCCCAGGCGTCGGCAAAACCTCGTTGGGGAAGTCGATCGCACGGGCTATCGGGCGGCGTTTTGTCCGGATCTCGTTGGGCGGTGTGCGCGACGAAGCAGAGATCCGCGGCCATCGTCGGACCTACGTCGGATCACTGCCCGGCCGTCTCATCCAGGGCATGAAAAAAGCGGGAACCTGCAACCCGGTCATCATGCTCGACGAGATCGACAAGCTCGGACACGACTTCCGTGGCGATCCGGGCTCGGCGTTGCTCGAGGTCCTTGACCCCGAGCAGAACGGCACGTTCTCCGACCACTATTTGGAGGTGCCGTTCGACCTGTCGCGCGTGATGTTCATCGCTACCGCGAACTACATCGACCCGATACCGCCCGCGCTCAAGGACCGACTCGAGATCCTTGAGTTGCCCGGCTACACGCGGCAAGAAAAACTGGCGATCGCCAAGCGCTTCTTGGTGCCCAAGCAGGTGGGAGAGCACGGCCTTGAGCCCGCGGGTGTCGACCTCGATTTTACCGACGCCGCATTGGCTGAACTCATCGACGCCTATACCCGCGAGGCGGGCGTTCGTAACCTTGAGCGTGTGATCTCCGCGGTGATTCGGGCGGTCGCGGTTCGTGTCGTGGAAGGCGAGCTCACCGGCAAGGTTGTCGTCGAGCCAAAGCACGTCAACGAGTACCTAGGACCCCAGAAATACCAACCTGAGATGTCCGAGCGCACGGCGGAGCCCGGCGTTGCGACGGGCCTCGCATGGACGCCCGTGGGCGGCGAGATCATGTTCGTCGAGTGTCTGAAGATGCCCGGCAAGGGCGGCCTGATGTTGACGGGGCAACTCGGCGACGTGATGAAAGAATCGGCTCAGGCGGCGATGTCGTATCTCAAGAGCCACTTGGATGAGCTTGGGATCGCCGAGGACGCGCTGAAAGACCGTGACGTGCACATCCATGTGCCTGCGGGTGGAATTCCAAAGGATGGCCCCTCAGCTGGGGTCGCGATGCTTGGTGCCTTGTCCTCTTTGCTGACGGGCCGTTGCGTGCGACCCGACGTGGCGATGACCGGAGAGATTACGTTGCGCGGGCTCGTGCTGCCCGTGGGCGGCATCAAGGAAAAGATGCTGGCGGCCCATCGTGCCGGGATCAAGAAGATCATCCTGCCGATCCGCAACGAAAAAGACGTGATCGACGTCCCACAGGAGATTCGGGACGAAATGGAAATCGTTTTCGTGAAGAACGTCGCCGACGTTGTCGCATCGATCTTCGTCGACTCGCCTGCCTCGGACTGAATCCCGCGGCCAACACCTCGGCCGCGTCCCGCGGTTTTCCCGTCACGAGCGGGGAAACGTGGGACGGCCACGCCCGCGGCCCGGGCAGCAGAAGTGGTGTGCACTGCCGCCCACAGGGGCAGCCCGGCGGTTTGCCGCGGGGGTTGACACCGTCTTTGCCGAGCTTACGCTGCGCCCCGTTCCTGTCCGCGCTCGCGCCACGCGAGGGCCTTTGTTTCGGCCTGCAGCCGCCTTGTGTCGCCATTGTGTGCGTCGCTGGCGGCCCTCCGCGAACTTCCGACTCAGCTGCATTCAGAAAGACAACTTCATGGGAAAGATCATCGGAATCGACCTGGGTACCACCAACTCCGTGGTTGCGGTCATGGAAGGGAATGCCCCCAAGGTCATTACCAACGAAGAAGGTGGTCGCACGACCCCGTCCGTCGTCGCCTTCGAACAAAACGGTAACGTCTTGGTGGGCCAGCAGGCGCGGCGTCAGGCGATCACCAACCCTGAGAACACCGTGTTCTCGGCGAAGCGGTTCATCGGGCGCAAGTTCGAAGAGGTCGAGCGTGAGCGCTCCCGCGTCCCCTTCGACGTTGTACGTGCGTCCAATGGCGATGCGCATATCTCCGTGCGCGGCAAGGTTTATCCCCCGCCCGAGATCAGCGCGCGCGTGCT
>JAESSZ010000108.1 GCA_016763875.1 Nannocystaceae bacterium | reverse complement strand
TTCGCCCGCCGCGTCGCGTCCGTCGTGGAGGTAGCGAGCCCCGCACTGGGGAGCCTCGCCGAGCTGAGGCCAACCGAGCAGTTCCTTGTCACCGCGTGCCTGAGCCGTCTTCCGGGCGCCGTGGAGGCCCTGGAGGCGCATGCGTTCGGCCTGGTGGCCGCCGTCAGCTCGCAGTTTTCCGGGGTCCTGTCCCGCGACGAGTTCGTGCAGGACGTGCGTTCGAGGCTGCTCACGAGTGCCACCGATGCCGCCCCCCGCTTGGCGCTGTTCACCGGGCTCACGAGCCTTGAACGATGGATCCGCATCATGGCGGTGCGCGTGGGTTTGGACACCGTTCGTTCAGCGCAACGCCGTCAGACCCGGGAGCGGGCCTTGCCCGACGTGCTGCCGCAGCGTGATCCCGAGTTGTACTGGATGCGCCAGCTCTACACTGAGAACTTCGAGCGCATCCTGTTGCGATCCCTTTCAACCTTGCCCGCGCGAGACCGCAACGTGCTGCGCGCACAGGTGGTGCACGGCATGTCACTGGATGAGATGGCTCGGGTGTGGGCGGTACACCGCGCGACGATCGCCCGATGGCTTCAGGCCGCGCGCACAGGTCTGCTGGTCTCAGTGCGCGAGGGCCTGCAGTTGGAGGCCGGGCTGTCGGAGAGCGAGGTCGACAGCGTGATCAACCTGATTCGAAGCGGGGTCAGCGAGGGCGTGATCGTCCGCGGCCTGCGCAGCGGAGCTGGCTAGTCTGAGGAGCGGGCCCGTCTCCGTCGGCAGGACTTCGGCATCGTTCAAGGTACGTCACAAAACACGGGCTGGGGCTTGACTGCGACCGCGTTGGCTTGTGTCGCGGGGCCGAGCGTGATCGTTGCTGCAATCGTCTGCAGCGAGATGTCTACCGCGTAGACGCCATCGTCGCCGGTGACGGCACCGTTGGGTATGTACGCGATCGTGCCATCGGCAGAAATGTCGACGTCACGCGGGTCGGCCGTGTCGTCGAGCGCTAGCGAACCCACCGAGGCTGCGGTCGCCGTATCAATGAAGTGCACCGACGCGTCATCCTCGCATGCGACAACCACTGTCGCGCCATCGGGGGTGATGTCGATTCCCCATGGATCATCCCCGACCGCGATGCTTGCTTCCGGGGTTGCTGAGGGTGTCGCGCCACCGGACACGTCGAACACGTGTACCTGATCGTTGCTTCGGTCGGTGACGTACAGCGTGCTGCCGGTCGGGTCAATGACGAGATCCCATAGTGACGCGTTGCCGATATCAACCGTTGACCACGAGTGTGCGTTCGGATCGTAGGTCAGCAGATTGTCGCCATACCACTCGGCGACGTAGACCTGGCCCGTACACGGGTTGACCGCCATTTTCCCAGGTTCGTTGCCGACGGGCGTCGCCTCGACGGACAGCTCGGCGTAGGAGGCTGTATCGACCAGTACAAGAGCATCGGCATCGCGGCCCGAGACGTAAGCGACTGCACCATCGAGCGAGAACGCAATGTCGACGGCGTACAGAAGAAGGGGACCGCTCGCTGGCCCATTGCCGAATTCGTACCCGATCCGGGCTTCGAGCGGTAGGACGGTGTGCGGACCGGAGGATCGCTGTCAGCTCGGGTTGTGCTCGTACACCGCGTTGTATTGCTCGCAGACGGTGCCCTGGTCCACCCGCACTTGCGCGTCGATCGAGGTCGATGAGTCGGCATCGCATTCGAACTGCAGCGAGCCCGCGCCGACGGTTGAGCAGCAGCCAGGGGCGCCCGTGGGCGACATCGTGGGGGTGCCCTCGATGCACACAGAGGTGAGTTCACCGACCACGGCACACTCAGCGAAGATGCACACCCGTGCGCCAGCGATGTCGATGTTGGCGTAGTGATCGCAGCCGTTGGCGTCGGTGTCGGTGGAAGGGATCGAAAACCAGTCGACATCGTCTGGCCCGTCGAGGGTCCCGGTCACGATCTGCGAGTAGCCGTCGCAGACGTACGGGGCGTCGCGGTCCTGCAGCTCGGCGGTGCCCGGACTGTCGTTGGGCTCCAATCCGGAGTCGAGGCACATTCCCCCGGTGTCGGTACCGTCGCTTGAGCCCTCGTCAGTGTCCTCGTCGGTGCTGGCGGCCGCGTCATCGTCGGTGCTGGGATCGGTATCGGTCGCACCATCGTCCGCCGTGCCTGTGTCGTCGGCGCCGTCGGTCGCCGGGGTCGAGCCGTCGTCCATCGAATCAGGGGCGGGGGTGCCGTCGTCTGCCCCGTCCCCCGTTGCCGCGACACCGTCGTCGCACGGGCCCGGTCCATCGATCGCCTCGGCCGTCTGCAGCGAGCGCACGCCTAGGTCGAGCGCGCTCGTCAGCTCGGGGATCGGCACCGAGAACGAAAACGGGCCAAAGGTCTCCGTGCCAACGATTGGGATCTCGATCTCGATCGTGCCGTCGAGCTCGACCACCCCAGTTGTCGTGGTGCGTCCGACGTACTGTCCCGCGCCCCCACTCGCCTCGGCGCACACGCCCGAGAACACAGTCGTGATCGTGCCGCCGGTGACGTCGATGATGAGTGTGGTGCCCGGCACGGATGGGATGGGAACTCGGGCCAGCTCGCTTGGGGGCAGGGCGGCCTCGACCGCGGCCATGCCATCGAGCAAAAACGGATCGAACGTCGTCGTGACGGGATCGATGGCGTAGCCGAACGAGTCGACCACGCCTTCGTAGTTCACGCCCACGGCGTCGATGCGGGCGCTGACTTCGAGTAGGATCTCACCGTTGCTGGACAACTCGCCCGACCCCGCCACCGGACTTAGCGAAGTCCCGTCGGTCGTGGCCCGTACCTTGGCGATGACGCCGCCCTCCGCTCGCGCGACGATCCGGATCGCCGCGGGAGAGTCGGCCGGTAGGAAGCCGGTGTCGTATTCGAACCCGGGCAGGAAGGGTTGCTGCCCCTCGAACTCGATCTCGCCCGCGAATCCGCCGTTGTCGTCGTTGCCGCAACCCAGGCTGCAGGCCAATATCCCTAGGCAAAAACCCAGGGTCCAGACTCGTGTTCGTTGTTCCGCCATGAGTTTTGTGGCCGTCGGTGGTGACGGCCTCCAACTCATGAGAGGCGCGGCTCCGAGGAAGTCGCATTCTTTTCTTGCCACGGTGCGTGCCTGGCGAAGCGCGCTGCTAGGGAAGGGCGCGTTTTGACACCGAGGTCGTCGGCCTTTCCGGTGCGATTCCGAGAAAACTCAAAATCACGTCAGGGTGGTCGCAGACCGGGCTAGAAAGCGATCGAAAGCAGCGGTCTTACGTTGACTGCCAGTGTGCGCAAGGGGGAACATGGTCGGGTGATGACGACGCTGCGATTCGCCTCCTTGCCGGCCCTGACCACGCTCGCGCTACTCGCCGGTTGCGGATCGGAGACAGCACCGCGAGACACGGCTGGCGGTGGCGGCGGAC
>JAESSZ010001088.1 GCA_016763875.1 Nannocystaceae bacterium | reverse complement strand
TGATGCTCATTTCTGCCCTTTCGACCGTGACGAACCGTTCGCCTCCGTGGCGTGGCGGTCGGCGTGTCACGGGCTCAACGCAGGTACGGCCTCCCGACTGGATTTACACCGGTGCCGGCGACCGAGAACGACTCCTTCATCTGCATGACCACCGGGCCGATCCGTGGCGTGTTTCGAGTACACCCTCGTGGGAGGAACTCGACGAGCCAAGGCCACGCCCGGTCGCCAGCGCGTCCCGATCGAGTCGAGCGAGAGGCTTCTCCGAGCTGCTCGACTCCTGGCTAGGGGCGCGTTGCGGGCGGTCGAAACCAGACAGGACCCGGGCGCTCCTCCTCTGCCGTCGCTGGCTGACCCAGATTCTCCGAGTGCTACGGTGACCGACGATGACCGCGAGCAGTAGGAATGCACCGCAGCCTCCGACGCGCGTCGCTATCTACTGCCGTGTTTCGACCCTCAACCAGGTCAAGGAGCACGAGGAGCAAATGGACTCCTGCGATGTACAGGAATCGCGACTCCGCGCCGCGATCTCGCTACGCGAGGGACAGGAAGGAGCGCACGAACTCGTGGGCGTCCACCGTGACGAGGGGGCGTCCGGCAAGTCACTTGAGAGGCCTGCGTTGAAGCGCCTGCTCGACTCGGTGAAACGTGGTGAGATCGACCTCGTGATGGTCACGAGGGTTGACCGAGTCACTCGGACCCTCCTCGACTTCTACAAGTTCCACGAGGTTCTCCAGGACGACGACGTCGAGCTCTACTCGTTGCAGGAGCAGTTCGACACCACGACCGCGATGGGCAGGGCGATGCTCAATCTCATTCTCATCTTCGCCCAGATGTACCGCGAGTCCGCCTCGGAGAACACGAGGGCGGCCAACCACCGTCGGGCGAAGGATGGTCTGTGGGTCGGTGGGCGAACACCGATGGGCTACGTACGCGATGGTGAAACCAAGAAACTGCGAGTCGTCGAAAAAGAGGCGGAACTTGTCCGACTGGTATTCAATCGCGCACTCGAATTGTCGTCTGCTCTTCGGACGGCAAAGTGGCTGAATGGGCAGGGGCATAGACATAGAAACGGCAAGAAGTTCAGCCACGACGCCGTCCTTCGAATCCTCAAGAACCGGCTCTATCGCGGCGTCATCGTCTACGACGGCGCGGTCTACGAGGGACAGCACGACGCCATCGTGGACTCCGAGGCGTTCGCCCGCGCGGAGTCTATGCTCGACGCCAACAACCACCGGCAGTATCGGGCTCCCGAGGATCGCGAGCACGATTATCTGCTCACGGGGCTGGTGTGCGACTCAACTGGGGCCGCGATGATCGCCAAGCCAGGGCGTAGCCAGACCGGGAAGCTCTACCCGTACTATGAGTCGTCGGGTCTACGAAAGCAGATTGACCACAAGTGCGAGGTCAAGCGGCTTCGTGCCGAGCACCTCGAGGACGCCGTCGTGTCCGTCATCCGTGAACTCGCCACGGACTCCGCAGCCATAGCCGAGGGTGTCGAAGAGGCAAATCGGCTGTCCAGAAGTCGCGCCGATCCCCTACGCGCTGAAGCACGAGGACTTCGGGTCGAGCTTGCGTCCGTCAAGGATGGGGCGGAGCGACTCCTCGACACCATTGTCGAGGCCGGGATCGAGTCGAGTACGACGGCTCGACGTAGACTCCGAGAAGCCGAGGCACGACAAGCCGAGATCGAAGCGCGACTGATGTCCCTGCGGAGTGAGCTGGCCGAACTCGACGGCCAGGAAGTAGACGTGGAGACCGTGCAGTCGATGCTCATCGGATTCGACGGTGCCTGGGACCGTCTGACCGTCGCCGAGCGCCGGGAGGTCCTCGAACTGCTCGTGGACCGCATCGTCGTAAAGAAGGACGAGATCATCCTGGACCTCTACGACGGTAGCGGGGCCAAGGTGCTTCGGGAGCCAGAAAAGGCGAACCCCCGGTCCCGGTTAGGCGGGAAAAACCGAGGGTTCGTCTCAGATCTGGTTTGGCTCCGGAGGAGAGACTCGAACTCCCGACCCGGCGGTTAACAGCCGCCTGCTCTACCAACTGAGCTACTCCGGAATGGGAACGGGAGGGTGGCGCCACCGGCCCCCCGCGTCAAGGAAAAATCCGCGGCCGGCGTCTGACCGGCCTCTCGCGAGCCACCCACGCTTCCGCGCGGTCAACGCTCGCAACCGTTCGCCCGTCACTACCCAGGCCCCGCGTGGCTACAGGCCCGCCATCTGCCGGATCGCATCGGCCAGCGCGTCGGTGCGGTGGATCGAACGCGGTACCACCAGCACGGTGTCATCGCCAGCGACGGTGCCCATCACATCGGGCAGACCGAGTGCGTCCAGGTCGAGCCCGACCGCTTGCGCGCGACCTATCTCGGTGCGGATCACGACCATCGCCTCGTTGTGCTCCACGCCGATGATCATGTCCGGCGAGACGCCGCCGCGGACGCGCGTGGTCAGGCGGTAGCCCACGGTGCCGTCGTCGCCGACGACACGTTCCGCTCCGAGCAACTTGAGGTCCCGGCTCACGGTGCTCTGTGTGGTCGGGTGACCGCGCTCGGCGAGCAGCGTGCACAACTCACCTTGCGTGTTCGCGACCCCTCCGGCGAGCAGCTTGCGCAAGGTCGAGCGCCGCGCCTTGGGCCCGGTGATGCTGCGAGGCGCCCCCGCTGCCCCTGCGCCAGGTGTGCGTCCCGGGGTCATCATCCGACCGTCTGCCGGGTGATGAGGCTACCGATCCCGTCGTCGGTGAACAGCTCACCGACGATCGCGTGACGCACCCGGGAATCGAGCAGGTGAAGGGCGGGCACGCCACGGTTGGTGGCATGTCTGGCCACGACCAAGGTGTCGGCGTGTGTCGGATCAAAACGCCCCCGTTGCAGCCCCATCAGGAAGTTCTCTGGGGACACGCGCTGCACATGCCCGTGGCTGTCGCGCAGCCCGCTCTCGTTGGTCAGCACCAGCAGTTTCTGGGCGCCGATCTTGATCGCCAGATCCACGATGCCGCTGGGGTCTGGCGCGGGCTTGACCAACACGCACAGATGCCCGCGATCGAGGAGACGGGTCATGCGGTTGGGGTCGGGCGACACCGATGAGGTGAAGTGTCCCGACTCCTTGAGGTGGCGGTGAATGACTTCCGCGGCCGCCTCGGTTGGGACCGAGATGATCGGTCGTAGCCCCGCGTCCATGCACAGCTCGAGATCCTGCGCGAGGTTGCCGGCCAGGTCTGCGGCGCCGACGCTGGGCGGCACGTACACCAGGATCTTCAGCGCGGTGAACCGTCGCACGTACGCGAGGCCTTCGACCAGCAACTGGTGCTTGAGTCGCGGTGAGTAGGCGCCCAGCGACGGATTGCGTGACACGGTGCCTTCGGCCGAAACCTCGATCTGCGTCGACTCGTCGGCGTTGATCCGCACGTAGTCGTAGGATAGATCGCAGCCGCGCGCGACAGCACGGTACCGACCCTGTCCGAGGTCCACCGACCATCGCACCACCGGCTCGCGGAGCCGTCGAACGACGTCGGCGCCCCGTACGTTGACGGGGCCGTCGGGGCGATACAGCTCGACCCCTTGGGCTGCGATGCTTAGCGTGTCGGGGTCGATGGCCAGATCGTGTTCGGACGCGACCTGTCCGACGGCCATCGCGACGCGACCAAAGTCGGGTTGCCCAGCAAACACACTGCACTTCACCAGACTGCTGCTGCACACCCCGCGAGCGACCGTGCGCGCCGTACTTCGATCTGGTGCTCCGGTGACCTCGACCTCGAGCATGCGCGTCGCACCCTCGCCATCCAGCACGACCTGCTGGGCCAGCGAATCAAGCACGGCACTGAGCGCTCGGCGCAGGGCCGCGGTGCTTGCCTCGTCGGAGACCTGAACGCCGCTGGCACCATTGGCCAGCGCTATCACCATGTCGTTGGTGGACGTATCGCCGTCGACCGTGATCGCGTTGAACGTATCGTCGACGATCTGGCCCAGCAGCTCTTGCAGAAGTTCGGGTGAGACCGCCGCGTCGGTGCAGACAAAGCCGAGCGTGGTGGCCATGTTTGGGTGGATCATCCCCGAGCCCTTGGCGATGCCCAGTACGCGGATCGGCGTGTCGCCGTCCGCAACCTCGAACTCGACGTGCGCCACTTTGGTGCCCGTGTCCGTCGTGAGGATCGCGGTGGCAAATCCACTGGCGTCTTCGCCCGCGCCGTTCACCAGTGCCGGCAGCGCGCGCACGATGAGGTCTGCGGGTAACGGCACGCCAATGACCCCGGTGGACGCCGTGAGCACCTGATCCGGCGACGAGGACAGTGCAGAGGCGAGCTCCAACGCGATGGTGTCGTTGGTCGTCTTGCCGTCGCTACCGGTCAGGGCGTTGGCGTTGCCGCTGTTGACGAGCACGGCGCGGATTCCCGACGACGGGACCAACGCTGCGTTTCTTGTGACGCATGCCGCTCGGACCACGTTGCGAGTGAGGCACGCGGCGGCAGCGGCAGGTTGCTCGGACACGATGAGCCCGAGGTCGGCGCGGCCCTGTTTGATCCCGCAGCGGGTCGAGGACCAGGAAAACCCTCGCGGCATGGGCAGCTGCTTACGCAGACGGGTGCCAACCTCGGGAAGTGGTGCGCCAGCGGAGGCGGTTGAGTTGCGGTCGGTCATCATCAAACTCTCAAGGCAGCATTCGCGTCATGGGGGGCGGTCCGTCGGGGAGGTCCAACCGCGGCGGGGGCAAACCCAGCTCGGGTGGCATCGACAACCACAGATTGAGGTTGTGCACCGCGAGACTCGCGGCGCCGCGCAGCAAGTTGTCGATCGCAGCGAAAACAGGGACAAGCCCGCTGCGCTCGATCGGTCCCACCGCGAGCAACGCCTGGTGCGTGCCCACGACATGCCGAACCCCGAGGCCGCTGCCAGGTTTGGGTAACACGGTGACCCAGTGGTGGGGCTCGTAGGCTGAGCGCAGGGCGTCGAGCAAGACGTCTGGTGGCGCGGTCGGCCGCACAAACGCGGTGACAAGCATGCCGCGCACAATCGGCAGCAACGTCGGGACGAATGTGACGGGCGCACCAAGGTGCCGCTCGATCTCGGGCGTGTGCCGGTGCTCCCCGACCTTGTAGGGGAAGACGTTGTCGTGCAGCGCGGAGAAGTGAAGGTCTTCGCGCAGACTCTTGCCCGCGCCGGACGTGCCGCTGGCCCCCAAGATAGCGATCCCCTCGGGCTCGATGCAGCCGGCGTCCAGCAGCGGCCTCAGGGCGAGCAACGACGCCGTGGGGTAGCAGCCGGGATTGGCGATGAGGTCGGCGCCGACCGCGGGCGCCCCGAAGATCTCCGGCAGCCCGTAGTGGACCCCATCGCTCTGCCGATGTGCGTCGGAGAGATCTATTGTCTTGTGTCCGGCGTCGCGCAGAGCGCTCACCCACGCGCGCGACGCCTCCGACGGGGTCGCCAGCATCACGACGTCCGCACCCGCGCAAGATCTCGCACCCGCGGCGTCCGCATTGCGCGTCGTGATGACGAAAGGCTCGACCTCCGGGTGATGCATCAGAAGTGCATGAAGGACCTGGCCTGCATATCCGGTATGGCCGATCAGTGCGACCCGATACTGCTTCTTGGACAAGGCGATGAACCTCTATCGCGGGCCGCGGCCCTTGTGCAAGGCACAATTCGCGTGCATGGTGATTGCATCGGTATGCATACCTCACGCATGCTGGTCCTGCGTGGGCCGGGGGTGGGTACCCGGTCTGCGGGACACCCACCCCTTGACACCTTTCCACCGCCGAGTAGAGTGCGCTCCCCAAATCGCGCGGGAGTAGCTCAGTTGGTAGAGCGCAACCTTGCCAAGGTTGAGGTCGCGAGTTCGAGACTCGACTCCCGCTCCAGGTTTTTAGCGGCGCGTTGTACGGCAAAGCGCTGCACATGCAGGACAATGCGGGAGTAGCTCAGTTGGTAGAGCGCAACCTTGCCAAGGTTGAGGTCGCGAGTTCGAGCCTCGTTTCCCGCTCCAATCCCGAAGGGAAGCCTTGCTTCCCTTTTT
>JAESSZ010001087.1 GCA_016763875.1 Nannocystaceae bacterium | reverse complement strand
GGTTTTGGGCCGGGGCCGGGGATGACACCGCGCGCAGGTGCTCGGCCGCGCGCAGCAGCGGGCCGTAGTCCGCGGCTGTACCCGCCGGCAGAGCAGGGTGCACGCCGATGGCCAATCCCGCGCCTTCCCCCTCCAGCATCACCGCATGAATGATGTTGGCGAGCTCGAAGTAGACCACGGGAACGCCCGTCCCGGTGCGGTGTAGGCGGTACTGCAGCCCGCCGACACTGACCGGACGGCCGGGGGCGTCAAATGATGCCGCCCGAAGCTGCCGGTCCACGAGGTGATCCCCGGTTGCGCGCCCCTCGAAGCGGACCTCGTACCGGAGCCGGACGCTGGGGTCGGCGCTCGGGTCGTCTCGGTCCATCGCGGCGCTGACCAACTGAATCTCAGGGGAGCCCGACCGCGGACGCCTCACATCACCGGGTAGCTGCACACTGAAACCAACCGAGGGCTGCATCGCACGAACAAGGCGAAGCAACTCCGCATCGATGCTCTCCGCAACCTCCGTCTCCGCAACCTCCGTCTCCGCAACCTCCGTCTCCGCAACCTCCGTCTCCGCAGCACCACTCGCCTTGTGCTCCGTTGTCGCGGCCGCGCTGGTATCGGCCGCGCTCGATTCCGCAAGGGGATCAGGGCTCACCGGATCGCGAAGCCGCTTGGTGGTCTCAACGAGCGCACTGCCGAGCATCGGAGCGCGGGACATCGCCTCGTTGGTATCGGTGGCGACCTCGCCCTGTCTCGCGACAAAAAACAAGGCAACCGCGGCAGCGCCCGCGGGCACCATGATGAGCCCCCCTCGTCCGAGTTCGCGTAGCCGCGTCCAAAGCTGACTCGCAAACCCCGGTGGTGCTTCCGACGCCAAGGCCGCCGCGGCCTCTTGGTCAATTGTATCGAGCCCCTGCAGGATGCGCGCGCGCATTGCCTGAGGAGCTCGTTCTCGATCGATAGCCTGCAGCATGGTGCGAACCCACGCTTGCTCAGAGACCGCCGTTCGGCAGGCCGAGCAGGCGTGCAAGTGCTCCGCGACGCCTTCCTGCTCCTCGGACTGGAGCTCGCCGTCGACGTACGGTTGCAGGAGACCCGCAACGCCAGAGCACTCGGATCGGATGTCCTGAAGGCTCACGCGCTGCCTCGCTTTCGATAAGTATCCATGTTGACGGTATTGCCGCGGTCCCCGTTGTCCTCCGCGGTCGTAGGCGCATCGATGAGACCAAGCTCCATCGCATGGTCGTGAAGAAGTTTATGCAGAAGGCGCCGGCCTCGATAGATCCGGCTCATCACGGTGCCGATCGGGCAGTCCATGATCTCCGCGATCTCCTTGTACGCCAGGCCCTCGAGGTCGGCGAGCATGACCGCGGTCCGATAGTCCTCGGGGATCGACTCCAATGCCGCGTTGATCCGGTCGCGGGTCAGGCGTTGGCCGAGTGCCTTCTCGGGTCCGGGTACAATGGGCTCGGAGCGACCCACCGCCGCTTCGCTGCCCAGCGAGGACAACTGCGCTACGAGGTCGTTACGAGCGTTGCGCCGACGGTTGCCACGGTGGTAGCGATTGATGAACGTGTTGCGGAGAATCGTGAACAGCCAGGCCTTGATACTCGTTCCCGTCTTGAACGTGTGCCAGAAGCGATACGCGCGGACGTAGGTGTCCTGCACGAGATCCTCTGCTTCGGCGGGGTTGCGGGTGAGACGAAGAGCGGCACCGTAGATGCTGTCGAGTTGCGGGAGTGCGATGGACTCGAACTCCTGCCTGACGGTTTTTTTCATTGGTGTAGGCCCTACCGGCGCCAGTATCCTAGTATTCCCAGCTTTTCCGAACGTTTTCGTAGGACTGCGGGGTTGGCGCGTGAACGCGGGCTCGAGTCGCCGCACGGTGCGGTGGAGGCGCCGACGGACCGGGCGGTCTATGCTCCGCGCGATGTCGCCAGCGTCCTCCTACACCAGCCCGCTCGCGAATCGCTACGCAACCGCCGCGATGCTCGACAACTTTAGCGACCGACGTCGGGCGCTGCTGTGGCGCGACTTGTGGATCGCGTTGGCGCGGGCGGAGCAAGAACTCGGGGTCGAAGTCACGCCACAGCAGGTGGCCGCGCTGGTGGCCGCACGGGACAGCATCGACTTTGCCCGGGTCGCGGAGATCGAGGCAGAACTTCGACATGACGTCATGGCGCATGTCCGACACTTCGGCGAGGTTGCCGGACAAGACGCGGAGAAGATCATCCACCTCGGTGCGACGAGCTGTTTCGTCACCGACAACGCCGAGTTGGTCATGATCCGTGACGGCCTCGAGTTGCTGATGGACCGGCTGCATACCGTGCTCACCCAGCTGGTCGGATTCGCCAAAACCCATCGGGCGCTGGCGACGCTGTCGTACACCCACTACCAGCCCGCGCAACTCACGACGGTCGGCAAGCGCGCGTGTCTGTGGGCGCAAGACTTGGCGCTCGACCTGGAGTCGTTGTCCGCGTTGGTGCAGCGGCTTCCGTTCCGCGGAGCCAAGGGGACCACGGGAACGCAGGCCTCCTACCTTGCGTTGCTCGATGGCGACCACGACAAGGTACGCGCCCTCGATCGCAAGGTCGCGGCGTCGATGGGGTTTTCAACGTTGGCGGCGGCCACCGGTCAGACCTACACGCGGAAGGTCGACACGTGGGTGGTCTCGGCGCTCGCTGACCTCTCGAGCTCGGCGGCCAAGATGGCGTCCGATCTGCGATTGTTGGCGCACGAGCGTGAGGTTGATGAGCCGTTTGGGTCCAAGCAGATCGGCTCAAGCGCAATGGCCTACAAGCGCAATCCCATGCGTTCTGAGCGCGTTTGCAGCTTGGCCCGCTTCGTGGCTTCGTTGGCGAGCAGCCCGTTGCAAACCCACGCCAACCAATGGCTCGAGCGTACGCTGGACGACAGCGCGAACCGTCGTTTGGTGATCACCGAGGCGTTCCTGGCGACCGATGCGATCTTGAACCTGCTGGCGGACGTGACCGCGGGGATGGTGGTGCACCCTGCCGTCGTCGCTGCACACGTACGCGCGGAGCTGCCGTTCATGGCCACCGAGAACGTGTTGATGGCGGGGGTACGCGCGGGGGGAAGTCGTCAGGCGCTGCACGAAAAGGTGCGGGACCACGCGATGGCGGCGTCCGAACGCATTAAGGCTGAGGGGGCCGAAAACGACCTGTTGGCACGAATGCAAGCTGATCCTGCGCTGTCGCCATTTGTGGCCGATGCCATGGACCCCGATGCGTACGTTGGGCGTGCCCCCCAGCAGGTCGACGAACTCATCGCGGAGTTCTTCCAGCCGTTGCTGGACACCCACCGCCATCGCGCCGGTCGCTTCGTGCCGCGCGTTAGAGTCTGAGCAGGTCGGCGAGCGCGCCGTCGATCTCCGGGTGCCGGAAGGCGAACCCCGCCCGCTGCAATCGCTCGGGGATGGCCCGTTGTCCCGCCAGCAGTACGTCCGCTAGCTCGCCGAACATGCCGCGCAGCGCAAATCTGGGCATGCGCAACAACGTCGGACGCGACAGTGTTCTACCCAGCGCTGCGGTGAACGTTGCGTTGTCGACCGGGGCCGGAGCGCTCAGGTTGTACACGCCGCACGCCTCCGGGTCGTCGAGCAAGTGGAGCAGTCCCGCGACGAGATCGTCGATGTGGATCCACGGCATGTATTGCGTGCCATCACCCAAAGGTCCGCCCGCGCCGAGCTTGAATGCCGGCTGCATGCGGGCGAGGGCGCCGCCTTCGGTGGACAGCACGATACCGATCCTCGCCGTCACCAAGCGGACGCCGAGGGAGGCGGCCGGCTTGGCGTCTGCCTCCCACGCGACGCAAACTTGGGCAAGGAAATCATCGCCCGCCGCGGACGCCTCGGTTCGTGTCTCGGAGCCCGAGTCCCCGTAAAAACCGACCGCCGAGGCGGAGATCAGGACTTTTGGCCGAGGCTCCGCATGCCGCAGCCCCTCGACGACGGTCTGGGTGGTCCACCGTCGACTCTCTAGGATCTCCTTCTTACGTGTCCGATTCCAGCGACGATCGGCGACCCCTGCACCGGCCAAGTGAACGACCGCATCGCAACCCGACAACGCATCGGCGGGCTGTAGTCCTTGCGTTGGGGTCCACACGATGCGGTCCGCCCCCGCCGAACGCGAGACGATGCGGGTTTCCTCGCCACGGCTCGTTAGGGCACGGCCTAGGGCGGTTCCGACCAGCCCCGTCCCTCCGGTGATAGCGATCTTCATCCCGCGTACGCTAGAGCGCCGACCGGTTTGAATCCACCGCGAATGCGCGCCCCAGGCCCCGCTCGGCGCTGTTGACGGGCGCCCGAACTACGCCCGCTAGTCGATCGGACCCTGTGGCGCACCTTCGTCGCGTGCGCGATCGAACGGCTCGGGCTGGGTGTACGCTTGTCGGGGATGCGCGTCGCTGTCGGCATCGTGGGATTGTGGGTCGGGCTGGCTTGTGGCCCGCCGGCGGCGTTCCTATGCCAAAGCGATGCTCAGTGCGACCAGCCGTCGGACCCGCACGGTACATGTGAAGCCGGAGGCTATTGCAGCTATCCCGACGGCACGTGTGACTCCGGAAGACGATTCGGCGCGCACGCCCCTGACGAAGTCGCCCAGCAGTGCGTGACCGTGGGTCCCGCTGCCAGCAGCACTTCGGGGTCCACCGCCGCACGCGACAGCGGCAGCGAGGGGGGGCAAACGTCCACGGGAGCCAGCGGCGACACGCTGGCGTTGACGTCGGGCGCCTCCTCCACGACGAGTGGCGTTTCGACCGGCATGTCCGAGGGCAGCGATGGCGGGTCGACGGGCGAGTTGAGCGATCCCGACCTCGTTTTGTGGCTGACGTTCGACGACTTGGCGAACCCTTTCGCGGATTGGTCGGACTACGCGCGCGAGGTGCGGTGTGAACTCGAGGCTGGGGCGTGCCCTGAGATCACGCAGCGCGGGGTGTCGTCCAATGCGTGTTTGTTCGACGCCGTGAATGATGTCCTCGAGGTCCCTCACGATCCGGATCTTGAGACCGACGGGGGGCTCACCGTCGCCTTGAAAGTTCGCAATGACGTGCTTTCGGATCCCTCGATTCACACGGTCATCGCAAGGCCCTTCGGAATTGGGACAGACAACTCCTGGGAGATCTACTTTCGCGATCAGGACAACGACGACATCAGTGAGTTGGTGTTCGAGATCGTCACCGTTGACGGTGACCAGCGGCTCGTGGCGACACCCAGTGCGGGCAAAGGCGAGCGTATGCACATCGTTGCCGTGTGGAGTCCCGAGATGATGGCGCTGTACATCGATGGCGAGCTGCAGGTGAGCGAGCCGTCGAGTCCAATGGGATTGGACGACGGCTCGGTCTACGTGGGCGGCGACCTCGACGACGAGATACCCGACAACTTCTTCGGTGGTGCGGTGGACGACGTCCGCGTGTATCGCCGCGTTTTGGATCCCGACGAGATTGCCGCTTTAGCGCTGTAGCGAGGGGCCAGATTGACACCATGCGAGCGCACCGGTACACACAGAGGCTGCAGGGGCTAATGCGACGGACAGTACTGTGGGGGCGACCGAGCACTGAGCAAAGACTCCGACGGTCAATGTCGGGGCTGTTGCTTGGCTTCGCGCTGTCACTACCTGCCTGTTTTGAAGGGATACCGGACGGGCCACCGCTCGACGATCCGGAGGCCACATCCAGCGCCTTTTTCTCGTGCGAGCCCGGTGAAGCGATTCCGTGCACGTGCCTCAATGGTGCCGCGGGCGAGCAAGTGTGCGCCAGCAGTGGCGCCGAGGCGTCTCAGTGTGCGTGCGCGCCTCAGCCGGACCCGACCGCGGCGAGCACGACGTTGCCGCCCGGGTCTGCCGACGCTTCGTCGACGGGGGCCGAGGACGACAGCTCGGGGAACACCGGTTCCTCCACGGGCGCCGACGACGATGCTGCCTCGACGACGACCGCGGGGTCTACGGACTCGGGGTCGTCCGACTCGGGGTCGTCCGGCTCAGGGTCGTCCGGCTCAGGGTCGTCCGACTCAGGGTCGTCCGGCTCAGGGGGCGCGGCGAGTTCGTCGGGGACGAGCACAGGCGGCGGATCGTCCGGGACTACCGCCGGTTAGCCCGGCTGGCGAGTAAATCGTAGTCTGCCGTCCACTTCGGTGACGCCGACGCCAAAAACCTGGGCCAAGACCTCGGGGCCCAAGATATCGCTGGCGGGACCGTGGTGGTGCTGCCCGGTGTCGTCGCGTCGATCCAAACAGATCGCCTCGTCCGCGAGAGCACGGGCCGCGTTGAGGTCGTGCATCGCTATCACGATGCCACGCCCTTGCTCGGCCAAGTCGTGCAGCAGTGCGTGCAGCGCCAGGACCTGACCCACGTCGAGCGCCGCCGTCGGCTCGTCCATCAGGAGCAAGCCGGCTCCCGTGGCGAGCATGCGGGCGATCATGACGCGCTGGCGCTCGCCACCCGAGAGCGTGGAGACGCGGCGGTGGCTCAGCGCAGAGGCGTCCACTCGCGACAATGCGTGGGCGACGTAGTCGGGCTCGTCGGATCCGCGACCCGGGCCGCTGCTGCCTCGAAAACGTCCGCGGTAGGGGGCGCGCCCGAGCTCGACAACCTAGGCGACGCGCATGTCATAGACCAGCGGCGTCGCCTGGGGCAGGTAGGCGATCGTCTTGGCGCGCTCGCGAAGTGGCCATGCGGTCATCGGGCGCGTCCCGAGAACGACGGTGCCTTCATCGGCCGCCGATAGCCCGCACAGACATCGCAAGAGTGTGCTCTTGCCGGATCCGTTGGGGCCCACGATCGCGGTGATCGTGCCGGGCGCGAAGTCAGCGTCGAGGTGCCGCACCAGCCAGCGCTTGTCCGTCGTGCCGACGGCGAGGCCGAGCCCGGCGACAGTCAGTGACGGCGGCACTTCGGTCACGCGCCACGCTCCTGGGTCATTAGCATCCAGACCAGCAGCGGCGCGCCCAACAACGCGGTGACGACCCCGGGGGGAATCGCAAGCCCGGTGATGCTGCGTGCACCGACGTCGACCGCGAGCACCGACAACCCCCCGATGAGTGCCGCGGTGGGCATGAGTCGCTGGTGTCCCGAGCCGACGGTCAGCCTCGCCAGATGCGGGACGACGAGTCCGACAAAGCCGATAACGCCCGCCATTGCGGTCGCGGCGCCGACGAGCAACGCGACCGAGAGCAGCGCGACCCAGCGTGTACGCACCAGATCGATCCCCAGAGACTGGGCGGTTTGTGGTCCGAGTCGGAGGGCGTCGAGGTCGAGCACAAGCCACGCGGCAAGCACCAGCCCCGCGAGTATCGGGGCCATCGTCCAGGAAAGGTGGGCCCAAGACCGTCCCTCGAAGCTGCCCATCAACCAGCGAATGACCTTGAGTCCAAGGTCCCATCGCTCGGTCCCGACCGCCAGCATGAGAGTGGTTATCGCGGAGAACAGCGCGGCCATCGACACGCCCGAAAGCAGCAGCGTGGTCATCGAGATCTGTCGGGTTGCCAGGGCCGCCAGCAACAGCAGGCCGAGTGCGGCGCCACCGGCTGCCATCAGAGGCGTGACCCATGTGCCCAGTTCGTCCAATCCCAGCATGAACCCGAGCACGGCGGTCATTGCCGCGGCGGCACTGATCCCGAGTACGCCTGGCTCGGCCATGGGGTTGCGAAACAACCCTTGGGTCACCGTGCCCGCGGTGGCCAACGCGGCGCCGACCGCCAGCGCCAGCAGCGAGCGAGGCAGGCGAAGGTCCCACACGAGCGCATCGATCGCTCGCGATGCCACCGGTGCCGTCTCTGCGGTGAGGTGCGCGACCAGGACTGACACCGCCGTCGGTAGCGTGACGTTGCCGGGACCGACGACCAGCGACAAAGTGAGGAGCCCGGCGGTGCCCACCGCGAACACCAGCAAGATGAGGGCGAGTGGTCGCGGGCCAGCCGCGGCGGTCACGGGATGGCTTCCTTGCTCGGGGTGAGGCCCCCCGAGCGCAAGGCGCTGGCGTGCTCGCGGAGTGCGGTGACCGCGTCGAGCATCGACCAACCCGCGCTGTACAGGACTCGCGACGGCAGGGCGAGCACACCGTTGTTGCGAGCCGCTTGCGTCGCAGCGATGCCGGGCTGGCTCGCGATCTGTGCCGCCACCGCGCCACAGTCGACGTCTCCGACCCCCTCGCACGCGACGACGAGTACCTGCGGATCCCACGCCACGAGTTGCTCGATGGTGACCGCTTTGTGCCCCTTGATCCCTTGCTCGGCGGCGAGGTTACGCAGTCCTGCCGCGGCGGCAACGTCGTCGAAGCTGGTGCCCCGACCCGCGACGTTGCCAGCGCTCCACGACACGGCGGTGGGCCGAGCGTCCACGGCGTTTGCCCCGATCGCGGGGACCGACCGGTTTCGGAGCGCATCATCAAACGCCGCGACGAGGGTGTGGCCAGCTTGCGGATCGCCCACGGCGTCGGCGATGGCCTGGGTATTGGCTCGCCAGTCCGCGAAGCCGGAAAACCCGGTGAGGGTCAGCGTGTTGACCCCCGTATTTGCGAGCAACTCGCGGGTCTCGATCGCCGTGAAGTCCGCGACGATCACGAGGTCGGCTTCGCTGGCCAGCACGGCCTCGCTGGTGAGCGGCGCCCGTTGCACCGAGGCCGGCCACTGACCGGCGACGCCGCTATAGGCCCGATCGTCGGCCAGTCGACTTACGGCGACGACTCGTGCCTGCACTTCGGGCCCAAAGCTCCACAGAACCTCGTCGGAGACGATCGTTTGCGAGACGATGCGCTGGGGCGGCCCGGTCGCTGTGCTCGCGGCGGGGCGCGTGCGCTGGCATCCGGTCAGTCTCAATGCGAGCAAGGCGATGG
>JAESSZ010001086.1 GCA_016763875.1 Nannocystaceae bacterium | reverse complement strand
GGCCAGACAAGCCCCGCGGGCCCGGGCCGTGCGCAACATGTCGATGGCGGCGAGGGTCGCGGGCCTCTCAAGGTACTGCTCCAGAGCCACCTCCGTGCGCGCCACAAACCCAGGCACCACCAGCCAGTGGCAGTGATCCGCCTCGGCCAAGCACGCGGTGCTCGCGATCGCACTGCCGCCCGCGGTCCGAACAACACCGGCCTGCGCAGCGAGGATCTGGACCTCGAACATCGGCGCGGTGGCCCGCTCCGCGAGAGCATTCGCCCACGCGAGTGCGTCCACGATGAGCCCGAGCGAGCTGTCGGCGACCCCAGGAAGCGCGAGCACCCCCACACGAAGGCCAGAGCGCCCACGCGCACGCTTGGGGTGGCACGCCTGGGAGCGCGGCACGTCGCAGATTCGGGGGAGAGGTGGGGACGTTGGCGGCAATACGGGGACCTTGGGTTTGCAGACGTGCCAGCGGACCGAGCCCCACCAGGCCGCGCCCGCATCCATTTTCGCCAACGCGCCCAGAATGTAACGGGCGCCGCTCGCCATCGCGCGAGCGAGTTTGGCCAATCGCCGCGCGCGGGTAACTCGGTCACCAATCGCTCGTACGATTGCAGGATGACGTTTCCTCTGCCGCGCCACCGGCCTGGCGCACTCGCCTCGCTGAGCCTGGGCCTGGGCCTGAGCCTGGGGCTGGGTTCTTGCTCCTCGCCCAACCCGTTGTTTCAGTTTGGTGGCGACACAGAGCAATCCGCAGGCGGGGAAGGCTCGGCGACTGACCACAGCCACGCCGGGTCGGGCGACGAATCGGGGCTACCAAGCTTTCCGGGGACCGGTGCGACGAGCCAGGGGCTAACCACCAACGGCGCGTCGGGCACCGGCGGCAGCAACAGCGACGACAGCGGCGACGAAGACCGCGGCGACGCCAGCGAGGACGGAAGCGCCAGCGCTGGGGAGATGACGGGCAATCAGAACTGCGCGAGCGTAGACGCCGTGCTGGAGGCATACCCACCGTGTCTGGACATGCCGTGCGCGCAGGGGGTGTGCCTGTCGTACACGTCTGCGGCCCCCGTGGTCTTCGAGACCTCGGTCTGCCAGCCGTCCTGTGCGAGCGACTGCGAATGCCCCGCGGTCAGCGGCTCGAGCGCGACTCCATCCTGCGGTGTCGACGGTTGTGAGTTGGCGTGTCTCGACGATGCAGCGTGCCCAAGCCCAATGGCTTGTGAATCTGGGCGCTGTATCTGGGCACACGCGTACACACCATGCGACGCGCAATGCTCCGCCCCTGGATGCGTCTTCTACCGACCCACGGACGCCTCTGCGTGTCCTACGCTGGACTGCTGGGACAACGGCAACCTCGCGGCTTCCATGTGTCCGCCACCGCTCTCAGGCGACGCCATCCCCATCTGCTTCGAACCGTCCAACTTCCCGACCCAGGGTTGGTGCGGGCTGCAGTGCCAGCCCGGCGTGACGACTTGCCCACCCGGCCTCATCTGCGCAGGCGGTCTGTGCCTCTACCCCTAGAGCGCTCCGGACTTGGTCGCGTCTCGCGAAGTCCGTGGTCACAGGCTGCTAGCGCCGCAGTAGCTTCTTCGGGATCCGCCACAATGCATCTGCGCTGGGATAACCCGCGGCGTTGAGCGTGGCGGCGAAAACGGCAAACCCGCAGCCGACAAGGACCAGCAACGCGACCCCCAGCGCGGCCGTCGCCGCCATCCCGTGCATGGCGGCCACAAGCGGCGCAAGTAACTCCCAGCCCGCAAACACGACCGCGGCCATCAGCACGTTCGCGACCGCCAGCCCCACCCCATGACGCAAGCGTTGCTCGCCGGGCATGGGGCCCAGGACGCGACGAAACGACAAACGCAAGACAGACAGATTCACGACCGCGGCCAGCCCGGTGCCGAGCGCAATGCCAGGTGCGCCCAACGCTCGATAGGTCAGCGAGTTGAAGATGACGTTGACCACTACGGCCGAGACCGAAGCCAACAACGGCAGACGCGGCCTGTCGACCGCAAAGAACGCGGGCGCAATGATCTTCACCAGAGCGTAGGGCACCAGCCCGCAGACGTACGCTCGCAGCACCCACGCGATCGCTTCAACGTCGGATGCCGTGGTGGCACCGTGGCGATAGATCAGCGTACAGACCGGTTCGGCCAAGACCGCCAACCCGACCGCACTGGCCGAAGTGAGCATCCATCCCGCAGACACACTCTCCGCCGTGCGAGCGCGCAGTGCATCGTGGTCGCCCTTGGCGGCCGCCTCCGCGACGCTGGTCGTCGTGACCGTGGCTATCGCAACGCCGAACATCCCCAGGGGCAAGAAGAACAGCCGGAAGGCATAGGTGAGTTGGGCGACCGCACCGTCACCCAGGTTTCCTGCGAACTGCGTATTGATGACGACGTTGATCTGAATCGCAGCCACACCGATCACCGCAGGCGCCATCAATCGAGCGATGCGTCGGATCCCGGGATCGGAGGTCAAGCCACGCAAGCGCGGCCAGGGTCGGTAACCGAGCTTCCACAGGGCCGGCAGTTGCGCGAGCAGTTGCATCACCCCCGCAGCAACCGTCCCTGCGCTCCACACCGCGACGCCCTCGGCGGGCTCCCCCCCTGCCACCAGACCAGCCCGCCGACCCCGATACTGACGACGTTGAACAACGCGGGTGCGAGCGCAGGCACCAAGAACCGGCGGCGCGTGTTGAGCATGCCCATCCAGACCGCGGACAGACTGACCAAACACAACAGCGGCATCATGATCCGGGTCAGCCGAGTCGCCAGCGCAACCTTGGCCGGGTCGCCCGCGAATCCCCCCGAGATGAACGCGACCAGCGGCTCGGCGAACACCACGCCGAGACCAACGAGCACCCCGGTGACGATCAGCAGACCGGCCGCTGCCAGGTTGCCCAGGGCATGCGCCCGCGCCTCGCCCGACTCGTGCAGCGCCTTGGCAAAGGTCGGCACGAACGCGGCGGAGAATGCCCCCTCGGCAAACAAGTCGCGCAGCAGGTTGGGAATCCTGAACGCGACATGAAACGCGTCGGCGGTGGCGCCCGCGCCAAACAGCGCGGCGAAGACGACCTCACGCACCAACCCCAAGACGCGAGACCCGAGGATCGCGACGGAAACCTTCGCCGACGATGCGAGTGTCCCGGACATGGGCGTCACGGTCCCCCACCCGGGCTCCGCCGCCAAACTTCTGGACCATCGCATTGCGCCGAGCGCCTCGCCGCCAAGGCCAACGGTCGCGCGTGGTGACCGACCGGCGGTCGTTGGCAGTCCACAGCGCGGCGTCTGCCCTCGTGGTCGGGATTTGGTGGTCGAGGCGTAGTGAGAACACCTACACGGACACGGACGGCCTTAGCCAGCGCACTTCGAGCAAGGTCAGGCCACAGGCGGGTGCGGTCGGCCCGGCCTCTTGCCGCTCACCTCGACGCAGTAGCGCCTCGATCACGTCCGGTTCACGGCGCCCCAGACCGACCTCGACGAGCGTGCCGGCCATGATCCGCACCATGTTGTGGAGGAACGCGTGCCCCTCGACATCCACGGTGACCAGCGCCTGGTCCTCGCTCCCCGCATCGAAGCGACCGGCGTCCTCGGGAGGCCCGAGCGGACCGGCGACTCCGGTGACATGCACCCGCGTGACCGTGCGCGTGCTCGTGCGCGCTTGGCATTGCGCGGTGCGAAAGGCCGCGTAGTCGTGCGTCCCGACAAACGCGGCCGCTGCGGCCCGCATCCGCGCGAGATCGAGACGGCGCCCGAGGTGCCACTCGTCCCTCCCCCCGATGGGATCGCGCGCGCGGCTCGTGCGGATCCGATAGCGGTACCGCTTACCGCCGTTGCCGCCACGTACGTTTGCGTGGTCCTGTTGCTCCCATGCGGCCACCACCGTGACATCCCTGGGCAGCCGCCCCGCGAGCGCCTGCATGACCCCACGCGGGGGGATCGTACCGGGCGGCTCGAAGGCCGCGAGCTGACCAAGCGCATGCACGCCCGCGTCGGTCCGCGACGCGCCCCGCAGCTCGACGGGCTCGCGATACAGCCCCGACAACGCCGACTCGAGTTCCCCCTGCACGGTGCGAATGGGCGTGCCGTCGCGGCGCGGCTTTTGGCGGGCCCACCCCGAGAACTCGGTCCCGTCGTACGCGATGCGCAGCAGGATGCTCACGGCGCGGACTATACCGCTGCCTTGCCCGCAGAGAGCCTCGTACGGGCGTCCTTGGGCCAGGCGGGAGTGCCTCCGACCTTCGTGTTAGCCTCCCCGCGAAAATGCACAAAGTGCTCATCATCGGGGCCGGAGGCGTGGGCGGCGTAGTCGCGCACAAGTGCGCACAGAACTCCGAGGTTTTCGGCGAGATCATGCTCGCGAGCCGCACGCTTTCGAAGTGCGACGCGATCGCGACTCAGATCAAGCAGCTCCGCGGCCGCGACATTGCCACGGCCCGGCTCGACGCAGACGACGTCGCGGAAACCGTGGGTCTCATCAAAGACTACGCGCCCGCGCTCGTCATCAACGTCGCGCTGCCCTACCAAGACCTGCCCATCATGGACGCGTGCCTGGAAACGGGTGTGGACTACCTCGACACCGCCAACTACGAGCCGCGAGAGACCGCCAAGTTCGAGTACTCGTGGCAGTGGGCCTACCGGGAGCGGTTCGAGCAAGCGGGCATCATGGCATTGCTCGGCTCGGGCTTTGACCCCGGAGTGACCAATGTGTTTTGCGCCTACGCGCGCGACAAGTTGTTCGACGAGATCGAAAGCATCGATATCCTCGACTGCAACGGTGGCGACCACGGCCACCCGTTCGCCACGAACTTCAATCCCGAGATCAACATCCGAGAGATCACGCAGGCGGGCCGCTACTGGAACGAAGGCCAGTGGATCGAGATCGATGCGATGTCCGAACACCGGATGTTCGACTTTCCCGGCGTCGGCGAGCGCAAGGCGTACCTGCTGTACCACGAGGAACTCGAGTCGCTGGTCGAGCACGTCCCTGGCCTCAAGCGCATTCGTTTCTGGATGACGTTCGGCGACGAGTACCTGACCCACCTGCGGGTGCTGGGCAACGTTGGCATGACCAGCATTGACCCCATCGAGTTCAAGGGTCAGAAAATCGTGCCGCTGCAGTTCCTCAAGGCGCTGCTGCCCGACCCATCGAGCCTCGCGGAGAACTACACGGGCAAAACCTCGATCGGATGTCTGGTCGCAGGGACTAAGGATGGCAAGGCCAAGAAGGTCTTCATCCACAACATCACCGACCACGCCGAGACCTACAAAGAGGTCCGCGCCCAGGCGGTGTCGTACACGACGGGCGTCCCAGCGTCCGTCGGCGCGGAGATGATGCTGACCAAGCAGTGGCATCGACCCGGGGTGTGGAACATGGAGCAGTTCGAGCCGGAGCCGTTCCTCAAGCGCCTCGCGGAAGCCGGGTTGCCCTGGCAAGTCGAAGACCGGCAGTGACCTCGGCGGACCTGCTCGCCGAGCCGCGTTGGGCCGGGCTTGCGCTGTCCGAGGTCCCGACGCCGTGTTTTGTCTGCGACACTGCTGCCCTCGATCGCAACCTCGCGATCTTGGGTGACGTCCAGGCGCGCTCCGGGTGCGAGATCCTCCTCGCCCTCAAGGGGTTCGCGTTGTGGCGGCTGTTTCCACGCATCGCAAAGGTCCTGGCGGGGGTGACCGCGTCTGGGATCCACGAGGCGCGGCTGGGCGCACAACGATTCGGCGGGCAAGTGCATGCGTGCGGCCCCGCGTTCAGCGATACGGAGTTCGATGCGTTGTTGGGACTGTGCGACCACATCGTGCTCAACTCGCTCTCGCAGCTCTCACGACTGCAACCGCGCGCTGCAGCGTTCGCGGCCAATGGGGGCACGCCCGTGCAACTCGGGCTGCGCGTCAATCCAGAGCACCGAGAGGTCGAAGTTGCGATGTACGACCCGTGCGGCCCGGGGTCTAGACTCGGGATCACGGCCTCGGAGATGACCCCGGACGCACTGCAGGACGTCGACGGCCTTCACTTTCACACGTTGTGCGAGCTGGGCAGCGACGCCCTTGCACGCACACTCGCCGCCTTCGAGGCCGGTTTTGCCCCGTACATCCCGGACCGGCGTTGGATCAACATGGGCGGCGGGCACCACATCACCCGTCCGGACTACGACACCGATCTGCTGGTGTCACTCGTCGGTCGTTTTTCTGAACGCCACCAGGTTCAGGTCTATCTGGAACCAGGTGAGGCCATCGCGCTCAATACCGGTGTGCTCGTGACAACCGTGCTCGATGTTATCAAGCGCGACATCGACATCGCGATCCTCGACACCTCGGCCACCGCACACATGCCCGACGTGCTCGAGATGCCTTACCGACCGAGCGTCGTTGGGGCCGGCAAGCCCGGGGAAAAACCGCATACCGTACGCCTCGGCGGCGTGTCGTGCCTGGCCGGCGACGTCATCGGAGAGTACGCGTTCGATCGACCGCTACGCGTGGGCGACAGGCTCGTATTCGAGGACATGATCCACTACACGATGGTCAAGACGACGACCTTCAACGGGGTGTGCCTTCCGAGCATCGCCATTGGAGACTCCCGCGACGGCTCGCTGGAGGTCGTGCGGACCTTCGGCTTCGAAGACTACGAGTCGCGGCTGTCGTAGCGCACCGGACACTCTCGAACGAATTGCGCTACCGCAACGCGGTCTCGAGCGCGCGTCGTCGGGGCGCCACGTCTTGCACGAACTGGTCTCGAACCCCAGCCGCGATCTCTGGCCCATCACGGCCTGGACGATTGGCACCACGGGTCGTCAGCAACATCGGATCGACGGTCTTGGACACACCATCCGTCGTGCGCCACAGCTCAAAACGCAGCCGATTGCTGGGCGTCTTACCGCTGTGCCCCGCCAGCCCGAGCAGTTGCCCCTGCACAACCTCAGACCCTGCCTCCATCGCACCAATGGTCCGCATCATGTGGTGATAACGCGCAACGGTGCCGTCAGCCAGTTCGAGGTCGACCCAGCGGCCGCGCTCGAGGTCCTCCCCGGAGTCGGCCACACGTGCGTCGGCGACAGCGACGATAGGCGCGCCCTCGGGCAGACGGTAGATCGCACCCAACCGCCCCTCCACGACTTCGAGCGTCGGCACCAGCATGGCGCGCGCGTCGGCCGACAGTGGAAACCATCCGACCGGCGAGCGCAACAGTTCGCGGTTCCGCGGTCGCCCTTTTCGATCGAAGAACGCTTCTTCACCACCCTGAGGCTTGTAGCGGTAGTAGGCGACACGGCCCGCAGCCCCTTCGTAGCGCAACGCTAAAACCTGACCGTAACGATGGAAGCTACGCCCGAGCCAACGCTTCTCGATGACAATCGCGACTTTGTCTCCCGGTCGCGACTCGGTGTGGAAGTCGACGTCATGACCGAGTTGTTGGGCCACGACGCGGGCCAACTCTGGCTCCTCGCCCGCTTGCTCGACCGCGTTCGCCAGACTCACGTCCCCGCCGAGCGTCAGCGTGACCACCACGACGTCGCTTCGCAACGGATGCTGGATATTGCGCACGGTAAAGCCCTCACCCGAGCGACACGCCTGCAGCAAGTGTCCCTCCGCCAGCTCGATCTCTAGCGCGCGAACGCCACCGTAGCGGTCCATTGCGATCGCCACCGGTGCACCACTGCCACCGAGCAGACCCAGGTCGACCTTGGAGCGGACCGCCGCCTCGATGCGATCGATCTCCTCGTCGGCGATGCCGCGATCCATCAGTGCAAGCCGCAGCGTATTGCCCCCCACCAAAGTCGTGGACACGGGCAGCAGGTCCGACAGTCCGGAGAAGATGCGTACCGGATCGCCACCGCAGGCGTCGGGCACGGGGTCGGCCAGCGGCGCCAGCGGACCCGAGTGTGCACCGCCAATCACCGCGGAGTTGGCGCGGGAAAGGCCAAGCATGGCCCCCTCATCGCGCAGGACGAACACATAGATGTTGATCATCGCCAGCACGCTGAGCATCAGCAGCGTGCGATTGCGGGCGCGGCGCTCCGCGGGATCGCGTTGCACGGCCTGCTTGGCGGCTCGGCCCGAGTTGGACACGCGGCGGTTGCTCTTGCGCGCGGGGCGTGACGGCTTGGGGCGGGACGAACGCCCGCGGGCGGGCCGTTCCTTGGAAGCGCGGGCCTTGCGACTCTTGATTGCCATGCGACGTACGGCGAGGCGCCCAACGTTGCAAAAGGGGCGCGCGCCCAGCCCAACCGCTACCAGATTCCGTCTGTGCCGCCGAAAAACAGGCACGATGGGCACCTCCGACCTGCGGCCCCCAGTTGCGCGTACGACGCACCAGGCACGGGGGCCCAGCATCTGTTAACACCGCGCGACGGCGATGCAGCCCATCTACACCAGCGACATTAACCGCGACGTTCCTCCTGCGGCGGCTGGCGAGTTCTCGCCGATCGTCTTGGGCACGACCAAGATCTGGCCGCCCGTCGTTTTGGCGCCCATGGCCGGGGTGACCAACTACCCCTTCCGTCGGATCTGCCGTCGGTTTGGCGCCGGGTTGTACGTCAGCGAAATGATCACCGCGCGACCGCTGGTCGAGGGCAACGCCAAGACCCTCAAGCTGGCGGACTTCGGCGAGGACGAGTCCCCGCGCTCGCTGCAGATCTACGGGGTCGACCCGCACTACGTCGGGCTCGCAGTTGCACGGCTGGTGGGCGAGGGCCGCGTCGATCACATCGACATGAACTTCGGCTGCCCGGTC
>JAESSZ010001085.1 GCA_016763875.1 Nannocystaceae bacterium | reverse complement strand
GGCCGACGACAAGAAGGCCGACGACAAGAAGGCCGACGACAAGAAGGCCGACGACAAGAAGGCCGACGACAAGAAGGCCGGCTGATAGCGCCGCCCGTTTGGCGGATGCCCGAGGCCCTCCGAGTCAGTACGCTGCCGGGCTCCGCCTATGATGGTATCCAGCAAATCCTCGCTGATCGGCTTGCTGCGCTGGCAGCAAAAGAACGTCCTGCTTTACGCCAGCGCGGCGCTGATGGCCCTGTTGCTTATCCGCGCCGCTGAGCTTGTGTGGCTGGAGCTGCCGGTCTTGCCGCTTCAGGTCATCGGCGCGGCGATCGGTATCTTCGTCAGTTTCCGGACAAACTCCGCGTACGACCGCTGGTGGGAGGCACGGAAACTGTGGGGCGGGCTCATCAACGTGTCGCGGATGTTCGCGACCCAAGCCGTGACGTACTTGGCTCCCGCCGATCGGGAGGTGACCACGCGCCTCGTGCATCGACACATCGCCTATGTGCATGCATTGCGGTCGTTGCTGCGCGGCCAGGATCCGCTCCAGGACGAGACGTTTCTCGCCGTGGTTCCGGACGACCCCGACTCGCTTCGAGGCCAAAGCAATTTGACCCATGCGCTGGTCCACATGCAGTTGCACGACGTTGTGGCGCTTGACGCCCAGGGCAAGCTCAGCGAGTTCAGAACTCAGTCGATCGATCGCAGTCTGACCACGATTCTCGATGTGCAGGGCGGTTGCGAGCGCATCAAGAACACACCCTTTCCCAAGGGGTACGGCTTCATCGCCGACCGGCTGGTACTTACCTACGCGGTCTTGCTGCCGTTTGCGCTGGTCCACACCCTCGGTTGGATGGCGATACCGGCGAACGTGCTGGTGTGCCTGTCGTTCTCGCTGATCTCGGAGGCCGGGCGCGTGCTTGAGGACCCGTTCAACCTGTTTTGGAACGGTCTGCCGCTCTCCAACATGTCGCAGACGATCGAGCGCAACCTCCGCGAGCGGCTGGGTGAGACCGAGCTTCCGGAAATTCCAGGCCCTGACAAGCAGGGCATCTTGATGTGAGCCGCCCGCCGCGGCTGCCTCGCTAGTTGGCGATCTCGCCCGCTCGCTCCAAGCTGGTATAGCTCTCGAGCGAGGTTCGGGGCGGCCGGGCAACCTCTAGGACTTCCGAGGTCAGCACATCGGTCTGCGAGCCCCAAAACTGGATGCGGCGACCCAGCCAGTGGGCGTCCTTGCCCACTGGGGGGAGTTTTACGGCGTGCAACCGAAGTGCGGCGTGGTCGCGAAACCACTCCCCGGTCTGTCGGTCCCGCACGCCGACGCACTCGTCGGACCGCAGGTGATACTCCGTGTTGCGGGTCACGAACATCCGGTGTCGGCGACGATTCTCGAGCATGTCGTCTACGTGCCCACATCGGCGTTTCGCGAACAACAAAGCCGCATGGCGAGCCTTGGCCTGCACGCTTGTGCGGGCCTGCTAAAATGACGGGGCTGTGGCGAGAAACGAGCTGCTGTCTAATCTGCCCAAGTTCCGGCGTGGCGCGTTGGCACTTTTCGCCGCGACTGCGGTGGCGACCGCACTGCTGGGTGACCAGCCGTTGGGTGCGGCCCTGCGCCTGCTGCCGACCGACGTCTACTCGGGCGCCACCGTATGGGCGCCGCTGACGGCTACGTTCATGTTTCCGGACGGCGGGGCTGGACTGGTGCTCGGCACGCTGATCATCCAGTGGTTCATCGGCAGTCAGTTGGAAGAGTTTTGGGGCACGCGCAAGTACGTGACCTTGGTATTGGGATGCAGCGTGGTCGGCTACATGGTCTCGACGCTGCTCGGACTTGGGGTCGACGCAGTGGCGAACACCGCGATCGGCGGATCGTCGGGGATGGATCTGGCCACCGTCGTCGCGTTTGGTGTGGTGTTTGGCTCGCGCCTAATGTCGCTGATGGGTGCGGTCACGTTTACCGCCCGCACGTTCGCGATCGTACTGAGCGTACTGGGAATCGTGTCGCCGCTCGCGCGGGGGGCTCCGTGGCCCGTGGTGGTGCCGTGGCTCGTTGCGCTAGGCACCGCGTTGCTGGTGACGACCCAGCCCTGGCGCCGAAAGCGGAGTTCGGGCAAGCTCCGGGGGCGGAAAAAGAGCAAGGCGCGCGCCAATCTTCGTGTGGTTCGCCCGGATGACCAGTACTTGAATTAGTCTTCAGCGGCCTTTCTCGGCCGATTTGTAGCCTCTCCTGCTGCCCCTACAGGCGCCCTACGGTGACAAGCAAAGACAAAGATGCCGGCGAGACCGCGACGTCGATGACGACGACGTTCTTCGCGCCTGAGCACACCCACAAGCAGTTGCGCCGCGTCATGCTGCGCGTCAAGTCTGGCCCCGACAAAGGTGCTCAGATCACCGTCTCTCGCACGCGGATCACCGTCGGGCGTAGCGCGGTGAACGATCTCGTTCTGACCGACACCTCGATCAGCGGGACCCACGTTGAGATTGTTCTCGGAGAGTCGGGCATCATGCTGCACGACCTCGACAGCACCAACGGCTCTTGGGTCAACGGGATTCGGATTCGTTCCTGCTATCTGGAGCCCGGTAGTGTGGTCAAGGTTGGCAAGACCGAGATCGAGCTACTGTCGGCCGACGAGGTCCAGGTCCCGATTTCCGGACAGGACCACTACGGCGCCATGTACGGGCGCAGTCCCGTGATGCGCGAGGTTTTTGCGGTGCTCGAACGTGTCGCACCAACCGAGATGAGTGTGCTCATCGGGGGGGAGACGGGCACGGGCAAGGAGCTCGTGGCTCGGGCGCTGCACGACGAATCCAACCGCGAGGAGGGGCCGTTCATCGTGCTCGACTGCGGTTCACTGCCCCGTGAACTGGCCGAGGCCGCAATTCTTGGCCACAAGAAGGGCTCGTTCACGGGCGCTATCACCGATCGTGCCGGCTGCTTTGAAGAAGCCGACGGCGGCACGCTTTTCCTCGACGAGATAGGCGAGCTCCCGCTGGACCTCCAACCCAAGTTGCTGCGCGTGCTCGATCGCCGCGAGTTGCAGCGCATTGGCGAGAGCCAGGTTCGCAAGGTCGACGTTCGCATCGTGGCGGCGACCCATCGCGACCTCCGTATGATGGTGGGCCAGGGCCAGTTCCGCGAGGACCTGTATTTTCGTCTGTCGGTGATGCAGGTCGACCTTCCGCCGCTGCGCGACCGCGGTGACGATCGCATCATGCTGGCCGAGAAGTTCCTTGAGGACTTTGTCCGCACTGCCAGTGGTGTGGTGCAAAAGCCACGGCTCTCGGATGCCGCCCGCGAGGCGTTATTGGCGGAGCAGTACCGCGGCAATGTCCGGCAACTCAAGAACATCATCCAGCGTGCAGCTCATCTGTGTCGTGCGGGCGTGATTGAGCCGAACGATCTGCACATTGGTCGCCGCGAGGCACCTCAGGCGGTCGCGTCCACCGAGAATGCCAACGAGCGGGGCATCGATCCGGCGCAGTTTGAACGGCCGTTCAAAGAGGCGAAGCAGACGATCGTTGACGGTTTCGAGCGCGCCTATTTCAGGCGCTTGCTTGAGAAGACCGACGGCAACCTCAGCCGTGCTGCGGCCGAAGCCGGTATTACGCGGTATTACCTTCGCGAGTTGCTCAAGCGTTTGGGCATGCACAAGAGCCGCGCTGCCGCAGCTGCTGGGGCAGGGTGAGCGAGGCCAACGAGACTCCGGCCACCGGCTCGCTCGAGCGCCACACGGCGCCGAAGCCGGAGTGGCGGCTGGTGCTCCCTGGGGCTTTGAAGATGCTCGTGAGCTTCATGGCCGCGGCTGCCGTGGTGTCCGCGACGCCTGGGTGTAGGGCCGAGGAACCGGAACCTGTGGTCGCCGCCAAGAGATTCGCGGTCGCTATTAAGCGTGGGGATGTACAGACCCTGCTGGAGTTGGTGGAGGCGCCGGTCGCCGAGCGCCTCGCCAGTGCGGCTGCCCGGGCCAGTGATCAGGTCGGTGGGCGTCGCAACATCGAACCCCACGAGATGCTGCAGATCGTCGACGTCGACCCGACGTTTCAGGTTGCCAAGGCCGAGCTCGTGGAGAGCGACGCGCAGACGGCCACCGTGAGGCTGACAGGGGCGGATGGGAAGACCCACGACCTCGGGCTGGTCAACGAGGACGGACAGTGGCACGTTGTCGTCCCGCTGCCCCCTCCTTGAACCGTGAGTGACGATAAAAAGCTAGAGACGGACGAATCCGGCGATTCGGCGGCCGTCGAGTCCTCGGAGCCGGAGTCGTCGAAGTCACCGCCTGCCAAGGCACGCTCGCCGATCCCTCGAGGTTGGCGCCTCGGGGTTCAGCTGCTGCTGCCCGTCGTGTTGTGTGCAGGGGCGATTGGTGCGCACTGGCGTCTGAACGTTCCCGACGAGATTCAGATCTCGCCTCGGGACCAGGGTGCCAAGAAGAAGGCGAAGAAGAAGGCCAAAAAGCGCAAGCGCAAGGCGAAGCGTGCACGTAACGAGCCGCGTACCGACAAAGCGCTGGACCGGGCATGGGACCGCTGGAAGGCCGACGAGATCGATGACGAGCCCATCGTCGTTGGTTGGGGACGTCGTCACCAGTCGCTGGTCCGCAAGGCATTCCTGGTTGCACGGACGCATGCGTTCGAAGGTGCGCCCGAGGAGCCGACCGTGACCCTCGCGCTGTCCAAGTGCCACACCATTCGTTGTCGGTTTCTCTTGCGCTCGGCGTTCGCCCACGAAAACGACGCGACCAACGCGGCGCTATCGAAGCTGGAGTCCGACGGTGCTCCGCTGTGGCGTCACTACGACGCCAAGCGCATCGATGCGCCCGACAAACAACCGGAAGACCAAGACTACATCGAAGTCATCGTTGCGTTCTCGGCCGACGACATTGCGCACAAGACGATTGCAGTGCCTGGCGCCGAGGTTGTTGCGGGGCCTGACGCCAAGCGAGGTACCGCGAGCAAGTCGGGCGCGGCTGACTCGGCGGGTGGCAAGCCGGCCGGCAAGCGAAGTGGGCGGCATCCGGGTGCCGCGATCGAGGGCTAAACGATGTCGAGTGTCGCGGACGCAACCGGAAAGTTCGCCGATCGCATCGTCGAGTTGCTCGATATCTTCGACCTTTCATTTTTTGTCAGCGGTGCGGCGGGACTTGGCGCGCTTATCGCCGCCACCCGTCTGTTCGGCGGACCGCTGCCCCCGGCGGTGACCCGGATTTTCGATGTGGACGGCCCCGAGTTGGGAGCGTCGATGCTCTTTGTCGGGGTCGTGGCGTCGTATGCCGTGGGACTTGGGTGCTTCGCTGCGGGCCGCGTCGCGCGTGCCCGGATTCATCCTGAGAACAGTGCGACGCTCATGAAGCGCGCGATCAAGCATCATCGCGTTGGCGATGTGTTGGACCTCGCCCCCTACTTGGAGCCAGGCGATGATCAGGACGCGCGGCTGGGCAGTCTCTACAACCGCCTGTGGGTCCACGTCCGGACCATCGGCGAGCTGTCGGCAGCCTTCGCTTTGGTGAAACGATACTGGGTGCTCGCCGCGACGTTCGACGGTCTGGGCGTCGCGCTATTGCTGTGGCTGTGGCCGCTGCTGGGCGGACTGGTCATGGGCGGCGGACTAAGCGGGCCAGTCGTCGCGGGCTTGTCTGTGACGCTCGTCGTCAGCGCACTGCTGTGCTGGCGACAGGCGGCCGAGTACCGGCGGTATCAGGTCGACGAGCTGGTCGCGACGGTCGTTCACTGGCACGCGCTGAAAAGCGATGCGGCCGATAAGGCCGCTAGTCACGCGCCCGGGACCTGACGGCGAGCTAGAACTTGAAGCTGGTGCCGAGTGAGGCACCGCCGCGGGTGGGCGTGGCGCTGATGCGGAATTGATGGCGGCGCGCCGTTTCCATCGCTGGGTTCTTCTTGTGCACGAGGAGCAGAACGGTAAACAGGACGGTCGTTGCCATGCCGACGCCAAAAACTCCCCATCCGGCGTTTGCTCCAGCTTTGAAACCCTGCCCCTTCTGACAAGGTTTGCCGACTTTGACGTTGAAGACTTCGCTATTGCCTGCCGTGGGCGTATCAAGCGCAACATCGCAAACCGGCTTGAGATCGTCGTCTCGGTCCGCCTCAGCG
>JAESSZ010001084.1 GCA_016763875.1 Nannocystaceae bacterium | reverse complement strand
TGGTGGCCACGACGGCGTTGATGGCATCGTTGGAGTGCACGAACGGAGGGTTGTACCTCGACCCCCACGAGAACTGGGTGCAGAGTCTAGTATAGACACCGTTCTCGACGTAGTCGTTGGGCGACACCGAGAACTGAGCGGAATAGGCGTTGCTCGTTTTGAGCGTCAGCCCACTGGGCGTCTGGTTGAAGAAGCGCAGCGTCGCGACATCGCGCGCGCTGTTGAGCTCCCAGCTGTACTCGCCGGACGCCGATGGCGTAGCGCCAGCGTCCAGGGGCGTGCCTGCGCCAATGTCGGCGGAGGATCCCGTCGCCACCGAGGAAACCAGCAAACCAATGCTGCCGTCCATCTCTTCCTGGAAGTCGTCGTCGGAAACGTCGGGCACGGACTGCTCGAACGGGACCGTCAGCGTGCCGAGGTTACCGGACAACGAAATAAGGACGCCTTGGCTGAGCGCGCTTTCGTCCACAATACCGCGGCGGATTTCCACGGTGTCTCCGTCGTCGGAACAACCGGTCAGCGGAGCAAGAAGACAACCGAGGAGGCAAAGTCGTACGTAGTTCATATTGGGGACCTGCGACGTTGTCTATATACCACCGAGGTTCAAGGCAGAGAGTCCCAACACGGGCGTCACGGCAGGGAACGTAAGCCGTCCCGTTGCCGGACGCCGCTGACTCTCGCAGTCAGTGGCTCATTTAAGTCTGTCGGGGCGAGAGGATTTGAACCTCCGACCTTTCGGTCCCGAACCGAACGCGCTACCAGGCTGCGCTACGCCCCGAAGGAGGGCGGTTGGTAGCAAGTCGATCCCGGGGCGTCAACCGAGGGCTCGGCGGCACCCCCTGGCTGCCCCCTGAGCCGGTGGCCAGTGAATACCAGGCCGCGATTGCGCCCAGTGCGCAGGTCTCGAGAGCCGGGACCCAAGGCCCAGTGCGCGCGCTCGGCTCACTGTGAGTCCGACCGCGGCGGGTCCTCAGCCGACGGCGGCGGGTCCTCAGGCCCCTCGGGGGTCACGGACGTATGGTCGTGCAGGATCTTCCAGCCGCCATTGCGCCGAACAAACACGAGGGTGAACACCCCATCCCCCGCCTGCTCGGTCTGGGTCAACGCCCATCGCCCCAAGACAACGGCTGCATCGGGCGACAGCCCCGTCACCTCAAGGTCGGAGAACTGCAGCTGGCCCATCGTGCCTCCGTCGACGTATTTCGCTCGGTAGCGGGCCAACGCTTGCGCGTGACCACGTCGCACCGCAGCGCCGGAGGTAAAGACCAGCTCCGGCCCCGCAAGGTAAGCCGCCATAAACGCGTCGATATCGCCGACGTTCCAGGCCTCGCGCTGCTGCGTCAAGACCCCCTCGATCGCAACGGCATCGGCATCCGAGAACTGCGGCGCCCCGCAACCGCCGGACTGCAGCGCGAGCAAACCGGTGAGCACAGCACCCATCGCGAGCCCTGCGACGCCGCGCAACCGGCCTCGCCGCGGTATCCTCGTGCTGGCCGTGACCCCGTCGCCACAGTCAGCACCGCGCCCCGACGCCGGGTCGACCGTCGAGCGAGATCGCGGACGATCCGTCCAGTGGGCCATGCAACGCGCCATAGCGGCCTCATCGTAGCAAGACCTCCGGGGGCGGGGCACGCGACGGACAAACGAGGCAGGACGGCGCTATGCTTACGTCCGATGATCGGACGCGAAGCCGTTGTGCAGGCCGTCACGTCGTATCTGCGTAGCCACCCCGAAGAGCTATCGCGGATCGTTCGTAACGCCGTAGGTCTTCGATTTGGGGTCCCAATCGCGGGCCTTCGCTGGCTCGCGGCGCAGGGCGGCGACAAAGGGCCGCAAGATATCCAGATCGACGCCGAGCCACCCGGTATCCGGGTCGGCGCCACGCTCGAACTCATGGGCACGATGGTGCGCGCCGACACGCGCATCTACATCGAGCGCATCGTGTTCTCGGCCGAGCAGTTGCGTCTGGAGGTCCGTCTCGAGAAGACCAACATGACCGTGCTGGGTGACGCGGAGTCTCCGGTGGCGGCGCTGATCAAGTCCGGTGCACTGGACCTGACTAAGAGCGGCTCTCTGGCCGCGAACATGCCAGGGCTGGGAAAACTGCTCGGCGATTCAGCGGACAACAAGCTCGTGATCGACCTCATGAAGCACCCCAAGTTGGGCAAGAACCGGCTGGTTCGGCGCGCGCTTGGCCTGGTGTCTTCCGTGGTCACCGTGCACGGGGTCGAGTCCGACGACGGCCACATCGACGTGCTGCTGCGCGCGTTCCCGCGGGGGTTCAGCGGCGCGGCGAGAGCAGTGCGAGATCATGTTTTCTCGGGCGGCCCGCCTTGGATCCGCGGAGTGCTACCCGGGCGCCGCGACGACACGCGGCCAGGCTACTAGCGGCGGTCAGCGCCGCCGCCGCGGTCAGTCCAGCGCACGCGCGACCACGACCGCGAGGTAGTCACCCTCCGGGAACGCGGCCAGCCGCGGATGATCCTCGGGGGCGCCCCAGCGCGCGACGACCTGCATGACGCGGGACGCCTTGCCCGCAGCCTCCCCGAGTACGCGGTCGAACGTGGCGGCATCGACATGGCTTGAGCAACTCGCGGCCAGCAGCCACCCCCCCGGCGACAACAGTTCGAGACACGCGCGGTGCAGTTTGTCGTAGGCACGCAGTGCGCCGCGAACCGAGCCCGCGTTGGGGGCAAAACTCGGAGGATCGGCAACGATCACATCGAAGCGATCGCCAGCCCGACGGCAGGCCTCCAGAAACTCCGGCACGCCCTCGGCCACCGCGCGCTGCCGCTGCGGGTCCAAGCCGTTGGCAGCCCACGCTTCTTTGGCCATCACGATCGCCGGCTCGGCGATATCGACCGTGGTCACGGCTTTCGCTCCGCCCAATCCTGCGGCCGCGGAAAACCCACCAACGTAGGCGTACAGATCCAGCACGCGCGCGCCCTCGCTCAACGTTCGTACGTAGCGTCGTGCGGGGCGATGGTCGAGGAACAGACCCGTCTTCTGGCCGCGCTGCAGATCGACCAACAGGGTCATGCCGTGTTCGGTCACCGCCAACCGATCCGGTGCCGGTCTGCCCCAAGCCAACTCGACCTGGCGTTGGGCTCGACGTCCACTGCGCACCATCACCGACGACACGCCCAGTTGTTCCAGCGGAGCCTTCAGCGCCGAGAGCCAACGCTGACGCCACGCCGTGGCGGCCGAGCCGTCCAACGCAACGGTCGCGTATTGACCGTAGACATCGCACACCACGCCCGGCAGCCGGTCCCCTTCCCCGTTGAGGAGTCGGTACGCGTCGGTGTTTGGCGGCACCACCCGGGCACGCAGCGCGACGGCAGCCGCGATGCGGCGTTCGATGAGCGCGTCGTCCACCGGCCGGTCCCGAGTCTGCAGCACTCGCACTGCGATCGAGCCCTCCTCGGCGAGGCCGCGCACGACGAACCGTCCTCGCTCATCTTCAATCCGCACGACCGTGCCGGGCCGAGGCACTGCGCCATCGAGCGCGTCGCGGTAGATCCACGGATGCCCGCCCGCAAGCGCGCGTTTGAGCTTCCGTCGCAGGACAAGTACGGGCTCATTCGCCATGGTCCCGGCAGCTTGGCCCACTGGACTGCGGTTTGGCAAAGGCGACGACTAGAAATCGAGTTCTTCGGCCTCTTCGGCCCGCTCCATGATGAACTGGTAGCGCGGGCCCGGGTCTTTGCCCATGAGATCCGAGATCGTGCGGGCGGTCGCCAACTCGTCACGGATCCCCACCCGGACCAATTGCCGACGCTTGGGGTCGAGTGTGGTGTCCCGCAGCGTCTCGGGCATCATCTCGCCAAGACCCTTGAAGCGCTGGATCTCCGGTTTGCCGCGTTTGGCCGAAGCCAGCAGCACCTTGAGCGCGTCGTCGTCAGACACCCAGTGGGTCTCCTTGCCGATGTCTACGCGATATAGCGGTGGTTGGCCAATGAACACGTGCCCGCGGCGGATGAGCTCGGGCATGTAGCGGTAGAAAAACGTCAGCAGCAGCACGGCGATGTGATGGCCGTCGGAGTCGGCGTCCATCAGCAGGATGACCTTGTCGTAGCGCAGGCGCTTGATCTCGAAGTCCTTGCCGATCCCACACCCCAACGCCTTGACGACGTTGCCCAGCTCCTCGTTGGCCAACACCCGACTGAGGCTCGCCTGCTCCGCGTTGAGAACCTTGCCGCGCAGCGGAAGAATCGCCTGCGTCTCTCGATCGCGACCCATCTTGGCCGAACCACCGGCGGAGTCACCCTCGACGATGAACAGCTCTGACTTCCGCGGGTCCGACGAACCACAGTCGGCCAGTTTACCGGGCAGATTCAGCCGTGCGGCACCGTAGGCCTTACGCGAGACCTTCTGGCTCGCGGCACGCGAGGCGGCACGCGCACGGGCCGACGCAATGACCCGAGCGACAACCGACTCCGCCGTGCTCCTGTTTTCGTGCAGCCACTGCTCGATCGCGGGCCGCAAGATGGCCTCGACCTGCCCGGCCACATCGGGATTGTTGAGTCGGTTCTTGGTCTGACTTTGGAACTGCGGCTCCAGCACGTAGACGCTAAGGATCGCGACCATGCCTTCACGCATGTCATCGAGGCTGACCGAAACCCCCTTGGGCTCAAGCTTGTGCCCTTGCATGTACGCACGCAGCGCCTTGCCCAGCGCGTTGCGGAAGCCCTGCTCGTGGGTACCGCCATCGGGCGTGGGCACGCCATTGACGAACGAAAAGGTCGAGTCCTCGGTCGATTCAGTCCACGCAAAGACCGCTTCGAGTTTGGGGTCGTCGTTCTTGTCGCACGAGAAAATGCCGGGGTGCACCGTTGGCTTGCCGCGAACCTGGACGAGCTTGGTGAGGTAGTCCGTGATCCCGTTTTGGTGCACGAACGTCTCGGGGCCCTTGCCCTTTGGATCGATGAACGTGATCTTGAGCCCCTTGTGAAGGTAACTCTTGGCTTCGAGACGCTCACGAAGCAGCAGCGGATCGAAGGCGTTCTTGCTGAAAACTTTCGCGTCGAGTCGCAGATGCACCGAGGTGCCCGAACCACGCGCCGCCCCGAGCTGCTTGAGTTTGCCCTCCTGGACACCGCGGGCGAAGTCCACCTGGCAGCGCTTGCCATCACGCCAAACGACCACGGTCAGCGTCTGTGACAGCGCGTTGGCGACCGCGGCGCCGACGCCATGCAAGCCGCCGGAATGCTTGTAGCTGGCGTCGTCAAACTTGCCGCCCGCGCCCAGCTTGGTGAACACCGCCACGACGGCCGGGATCTTCAGCTGCGGGTGCATGTCGACAGGAATGCCGCGCCCGTTGTCCGAGATCGTAATGCCCTTGTGGTCGGCGTCGAGCTCGACCTTGATCTCGCTGGCGTGGCCGTTGATCACTTCGTCGACCGAGTTGTCGAGGATCTCCCACACCAGGTGGTGCAAGCCCTCCTTGTTCACCCCGCCGATGTACATCCCGGGGCGCTTGCGAACGTGATCGACCCCTTCCAGGAACTGGATCGCGGTCGCGTCGTACTTGCCGGTGCGCACGACCTTCACCTTCGCCTTGCTCCCGTCGTTGCTTGAGGTCTTCTTATTCGAAGTCTTCTTGCTCGAAGTCTTCTTACTCAAGGCCTTCTTGCTCGAAGTCTCCTTACTCAAGGCCTTCTTGCTGGCGGTCTTCGTCGTCCTTGCCATCGTCTCAGCCCTCCTCGTCCTCGGCTAGGTTGGGTAGCTCGGGAGCAGGCAAATGCAGTTTCTTCACGGCGCCGCGTTTGAACACCGCACGTCCCTTGCCGCCACGCGAAGTCGCTTCACGCTCTGACCCGGTCAACTTCTGCTTGCCGCCGGACGTCTTGTCGATCGTGACCTGCGCATCGGCGGGGAACGCCCCAACGACCTCGTCTGCCGGATCCGTCTTGATGAAGATGACCCCTTTACCGGGCCCCGAAAGCAGATTGACCTCCTGGGCTGCGCAGCACAACACCTTGCCCTTCTTGGTCAGCGCGCAAACATTGTCATCGGCGTAGACCTTGAACGCCGAGACCACTTCATCGTCTTTCGACATGCGCGCAAACATGCGACCTCGCGTGGTGCTCGGCTCTCGATGCGGCCACAGCGTGAAGCGTTGGCTGTAGCCACGCTTGGTGACCGCCAGAATATGCGGATACGGATCCTCATAATCATCGTCGAGTTCCGGCCGTTCCTCGGCGAACTCCGGCATCACGCGAGGATCCGTCCCAAGCGCCGCGATCACGCGCTCACCGTCGCGGAACTTGAACAAACGTTGAACGGGGACACCGTGCCCGCTGGAGGCCGGCACATCGTTGATCCGACAGACGTAGGCGGAGCCCAGACTCGTCAGCAACACCAGACACTCCCGAGTACTGCCCCCCACCAACGCCAGCGGGGCGTCACCGTCACGCATGCGTGTCGTCTCGAGATTGATCGTGCGCTGCCGCTTGATCCAGCCATCGCGAGTCACGAGCACGACCGCGTCCTCCTCGACGATAAAGCTCTCGGCCGAGAACTCCTCGGTGAGGTCTTGCTCGCTAATCCGTGTACGACGCGCGTCAGCAAACTTCGCTGCAACCTCGTTGAGCTCCGACTTCACCATCGCCCACAGTTTGGGGTTGCTCTTGATGATGGCGCGCAGCTTGGCCGCGGCCTTGCGTTTCTCAGCGAGTTCAGCCCGGATCCGGTCGATTTCAAGCTTCGCGAGCCGGTACAGCTTGGTCTCCAACACCGCGTCGACCTGGATGGCGTCGATGTCGAACGCCTTCATCAGTTTGGTCGCTGCGTCCGACTTGCCGTCGCTCCGCCGGATAATACGGATCGCTTTGTCCAGGTCGTTGAAGATCTTCTCGAAGCCTTCAAGGATATGGATCCGCTGCTCCAAGAGCCGCAACTCGTACTGCAGCCTCCGCTTCACCGTGGCGAAGCGAAAGTCGAGGAAGTGCTCAAGGATCTGCTTGAGATTGAGCCGAGCCGGTGCCCCGACCTCGGGGTTGGCCGTCGGGACCAGCACCGTGAGGTCGACCTTGACCGTGACCTGCAAGCGCGTGTGCTTGAACAGGTACGCCATGATCAACTCCGGGTCCACGTCCCCCTTCTTGTCGAGTTCGATCTCAACGCGGATCTCCCGGGTCGACAGGTCCTGCACACCCACGACCACAGGGAGTTTTCGCGCCAAGATGATGTTACCGATCTCCTCGACGATGCTGGCCTTCTCCACCGCATGGGGGATCGCGGTGATGACGATCCGCGGCCCACGACGTGCCGTGTCTTCGAACTTCCAACACCCGCGCAACTTGAAGTTGCCGCGCCCCGCCTCGTAGATCGCGGCCAGATCGGAACGACTGGCGACAACCTCACCGCCGGTCGGGAAGTCGGGCCCCTTGATCCACCGCATCAGCTTGCGGACGGTGAGCTTGCGGTCGTCGACCAACGCCACGGCCGCACGCACAACCTCGCCGAGGTTGTGTGGCGGGACCGCGGTCGCCATGCCCACGGCGATGCCCGTGCCGCCGTTGACCAGCAGATGCGGGAACCGAGATGGCAGCACAATCGGCTCCTTGGAGGTGCCGTCGTAGGTGTCCCGATACTCGACCGTGTCTTTGCTGAGCTCGGCGAGGAGCTCGCCAGCAACCTCGGTGAGGCGGGCCTCGGTGTATCGATACGCGGCTGCCCGGTCGCCGTCGATCGAACCGAAGTTGCCCTGGCCGTCCACGAGCGGCGCGCGCATCGAGAAGTCCTGCGCTAGGCGAACCATCGCGTCGTAGACCGCGGTGTCGCCGTGCGGGTGGTATTTACCGATGACGTCACCGACGACTTTTGCGCTCTTGCGGTGGCGCGCGTCGTGAACGAGCCGCAGCTCGTGGTACATCGTATAGAGGATGCGCCGCGCGACCGGCTTGAGGCCATCGCGAACATCCGGGATCGCACGCGCTGTAATCACCGACAGGGCGTAGTTGAGGTACTTGCGCCGGGTTTCCTCGGCGAGATCGCCCTCGATCATGCCGCTGTCGGCACCGCCGCCGCCACCACCGGTGCCCGCGGTCGCACTGGGTGTATCGGCGTCAAACTTCTGTGTGGGGGCTGCAGCGGACAGTGCAGGAGGGATGAGGTCGAGTTGAATCACGGGCAGAAAACAAGTCGGGTGCGGGGGCGGGGAGCTACCGGCCGGGATGCAGTCCAGGTGTGCAGCTCAGGGCGCCCCACCGTGACTCAGCCGTAGATCCGCGTCAATTTCTTGCTCTTTCCGCGGATGCGCCGCCAGTTTCGCGACAATCGCGCACTCGATCCACCGCGGCCAAGCTCCCCGTCCGGTCCGACGTGCGCCATACTCTGCAGCCGTGTCGGACCTCTCCGTCGGCTCCCTCGATCGTCCTCGGATCACCTACGAAGACCGTGAACGCCTGCACGGCCACGGCGGTGCGCTGGTTTGGTTTACCGGCCTTTCCGGGTCCGGCAAGAGCACAATCGCCAATGCGGTCGATCACACGCTGTACACGCAGCAGCGCCACAGCGTGATCCTTGATGGCGATGTGGTGCGCACCGGACTCTGCAACGATCTGGGATTTTCGCCCAACGACCGCATGGAGAACATCCGACGGATCGGAGAGGTCGGACGTCTGTTCGCACAGACCGGAACGATCGCGCTGGTGGCCGTGATCGCCCCCTACGGAGCCAGCCGGGATGCGGTCCGCAAAGCGATGCGGCCGGGTCGCTTCATCGAGGTTCACGTCGACGCGCCGCTCTCGGTTTGCGAAGCCCGCGATCCCAAGGGCCTGTACAAGAAGGCTCGCGCGGGCATCATCAAGAACTTCACCGGCCTCGACGCCCCCTACGAGGTCCCCATCGAGCCGGAGCTCCGCCTCGATACCAGCGTGCTGTCCCCGGACGAGGCCGCGGCGAAAGTGATCGCCGTACTGCAGTCCCGCGAACTGATCTGAGCCCTGCGACGGATTACGCCGCAGCGGCTAGATCATGTCGTTGCGGCGTAGCTCGCGACGGATCCGCCCCAGCGCCTGCTCTTGCAGTTGGCGGATGCGCTCGCGGGACAGCGAATACTGCTCGCCGATCTCGCGCAGCGTCATGGGGTCGTCGCGATCCAGACCGAACCGCTTGCGCAAAACGTCGGCCTCGATCGGCGGTAGCCGCCCCATGAACTCCTTGACCTTGCTCCCGAGCGCAGCGATCGCGAGTTGGTCGCCCGCCGTGGGGGCCAACTCGTCCACCAGCAGGTCGGCGCCGGTCCGGCCGTCCTGCTCAGACAGCGGCGTGTCCAGGCTCGGCCCCTGGTCGAGCAAACACTGACGCATACGCTCGATCTTCTCGAGCGGTACCTCAGCGAGCTTGGCCAACTCCGCGTCGTCCGGCGGTCGCCCTTCCTTGAGCTCGAATGCACGCCGCACCCGCGCGAGCTTGTGGTGCAGCTCAAGCATGTGCACGGGAACGCGTACCTCACGCCCCTTGTCTGCCATTGCCCGGCTAATCGCGTGCCGGATCCACCACGAGCCGTACGTGGAGAACCGAAAGCCACGCCGCGGGTCAAAGCGGTCAACGGCCTTCATGAGGCCGATGTTCCCTTCTTGAATGAGGTCGGGAAGGCTCATGCGGCCGCGGTTGAAGCGGCGCGCCATCGTGACCACCAGTCGCAGGTTGGCGCGGACAAACGCGTTTTTGTTGTCCCATAGCCGCGCCTCCGCCTCGCAGACGGCGTCGACGTAGCGCTGGTACGGCGCGCTGTCCTTGCGCGGCAGCGTGACCTGCAGTCGAACCTTGTCGCTGTCGCCCCGAAGGATCGTCAGCAGACTCTCGACGACGACAAAGGACGCGTCACCATCGGGGTCGGCCATCGACATTTCCTGGGCCGTGCGATCGGCCGCGGAAGCAAACGCCTCTTTGTTAGCGCGGGTCTCGCGATCGCGGGCGGCTCGCGAGGCCGAAGCCAACTCGGCGATCAGTTCTTTGGGACACCGCTCCTCGCTGAGGATCTCGTCGATGAGCGCAACAATGCCGTCGATGAAGGGCGGGTAGTCGAAGATGGCCCGCCAAAAAGACTCCCGTCGCGCGACGATCCCCATCGCGGCCTCGCGCTCTTGCGCGGGGGTCATGAGGTCGACGGCTCCCATCTCGCGGAAGTACAGACTCAGCGAAGAGCGATCGTCCTCTTCGGGGGAGCGTGCCCCGGACCGGGGCGCACGGGCTTTGCCGCGTCGGCGGCCTGGAGCCGCAGTTGAAGCCCCAGTAGAAGCCGCCGGTGTCCCGCCTGTGGAGGCAGTCCCCACGGACTGCCCTTCCGCCGAACCAGCAGACTCATTATCCCGGGAGGGATTGTCGCCCCCTGCGGGGTCTTCAAGACCAGCGCCCACGCAGGACAAAGGATACCTCACCCGCTCGCGCCGTGGGGGCTCTGGAATTCGAGGTACGCACCCCCCGGCACTTGTGGCGTATGGTCGCGCTCACAGTGGTCCGGTCTGATACGGCAACGCGTGGGAGTTCTGGCTTCATCGGTCGCGCAGTCCTCCTGGCTGGGTGGATCGGGCTGACGGACTTGTGGCTCAAGACCATGGCGCGTGCGGGGGGCTGTACGGATGCCCCCGGCTTGGCGAAGTTGCTCGAAAACCCCTGGGTGATCCCCAACAACTGCCCAGGCCGGCCCCTGTTGGGCGAGGCGGTCCTGTTGGCGCCCGCGGTGCGAGACGGCGGACCTTTTGGGGTGCTCGCACCTTCGCTATCGGGGGCAACCGGAGAAACGTGGGGGTTCGTTGTGTTGGGACTCGCCGCGGTGCTTACCGTATTGGTGGCTCGCTGGCGCTGGCGGGACCCGGGCGACATCCTGGCGCTGGGCGTGCTGTGGGGCGGCTGCCTGGTGCTCGCGCTGCCGCGGGTCCTGGGCGACGGCACCGGGGTCACCGAACTTACGGTGGCCGGGATTGGCGTGGGGATCGGCGAGCTCACCGTTGCATGGGCGCTCGCCTGGCTCGCCTGGCGTTTTGTCGCAGAAGCCCGTGCCTAGCGCGGTCCGATGCGCTCCGTACCGACGACCCCACGCAGCACCTCGGGCACAACCACGCTGCCGTCCGCTTGCTGGTACTGCTCGAGGATCGCCACGATAACCCTCGCGTTGGCCATCGCGGTGCCGTTGAGCATGTGGCAGTAGCGGTTCTTGCCCTTCTTGCCGTCAGGCCCGACCGTTCGGTGGCGAATCTTGAGGTGGCGAGCCTGGTAGTCGGTGCAGTTGCTCGCGCTGGTGACCTCACCCCAAGTCGCTCGGCCGGGCATCCATACTTCGATGTCGAACTTGCGATAGGCCGGTCCTCCGAGATCGCCACTGGCGATGTCTAGGACGCGGTACGGCAAGCCGAGCGCTTGGAAGATCTCTTCCTCGATCGCGAGCAAGCGCGCGTGCATCGCTTCGCTCGCGGCCAGATCACCCTCGGTGAATGCAAACAACTCGACCTTGGTGCACTGGTGCACGCGGTAAAGCCCCTTG